>JACUUM010000009.1 GCA_014859305.1 Coriobacteriia bacterium | reverse complement strand
TGGCGGAACCCGCGCCCGCGCCGGAGCCGGAGCTGGCGGAACCCGCGCCCGCGCCCGTCGCCGAGGAGCCGCAAGAGGAGAGAGTCGAAGAACCCGCCCCCTACGTCGAAGCGCCGGCGGAGGAGCCGCTCTACGTAGAGGAGCTCGAGGTCGGGGAGACGGAGCCGGACCTGTCGGAACTGCTCTCGTCTCTCGAGGGTCCCGAACCGGAGGGGCAGCCGGCGGGCGAGCCGCTCGAGACGGAGGAGGCAGCGGGGGTCGAAGCGCCGCCCTCCGGCGTGATCTCGACGGATGCCTACCTCGCGGACATAGGCGCACCCGACCTCTCGCTCTCCGGCGGCCTGAGCGACGAGCTCACCGCGTTGACCGGCGGCGGAGGGGGTCGCCAGCGCCCGGTCACGAGCGTGAACCGGATCCCCGAGCACAAGGACGGGAGCGTCCTTCATCGAGACCTGCTGGTGGACAGGGACCTCGTCCTGAAGATCATCGAGGGCATCGAGAACCTCTAGGCAGAGACGGAGCGCGCACGGATGCAGTCTGTGAAGGTCGTGGTGACCGGGCCGTTCAACGCCGGCAAGACCACCTTCATAAAGGCGGTGAGCGAGATAACGGTGCTCTCCACCGAGCGCCAGGTGAGCGACGCCTCGGGCGAGGGCGGCGGAGAGACCACCGTGGCGATGGACTTCGGCCGGATCACGATCTCGGACGACGTCGTGCTCTACCTCTTCGGCACCCCGGGGCAGGAGCGCTTCTCGTTCATGTGGGAGACCCTCTCCGAGGGGATGCTGGGCTTCGTGCTGCTCGTCGACGCGACGAGCAAGGACTCCATACGCGACGCGCGCGAGATGATCGGCTTCTTCACCGAGATGTCCGACGTGCCCTTCGTGGCGGCGGCGAACAAGGTGGACGCCGAGGACGAGGCCGCGCTCGAGTCCGTCCGCGCGGAGCTCGAGCTCACGGACTCGGTGCCGCTGCTGGTCGTCGATGCGCGTGACAAGGAGAGCGTGAAGGCCGTGCTCCTCGGCCTGCTCTACCGCATCCTCGAGAGCATGGGGTGACCGTGGACGAGCGGCTGTGGATCCTCGCGGCCGCGGCCGCGCTCTTCGTCGCCTCGGTGGTCTACCTGCTCGTGGCGATCCGGCGCTCGGGCCGGGCCGGGACCGCCTCACCCGCCGCCGCTGGGTCGGCCCGATCCGTGGACGTCGGCGTGGACCTGCACCGCATCGCCGAGGAGACCCCGCAGGGGTTCCGGCGCATCCTCGAACAGCCGCTGCGCACGGGCGAGTGGATGCCCGAGGATGAGGACGGCGGCGGGCAGGTCCGCGCCGTCACGTCTCCGCCGGCGGCTCCGGCCGCCTTGCCGGAGCCCCCTGCCGCGGTATCCTCTCCGCCGGCGCCCGCGCCGCCCACGCCGTCCCGTCCGCCTGTGCCCGAAGCTCCCGCGCCGCCCACGGCGCAGTCCCCTGTGCTCGGCGTGCCCGTCCCATCGCGCGAGCCACCCGTGCCCGAGGCGCCCGCCCGGGAGTCCTCGCACCCGGCCGGGGCGAGCGACGTGCCCTCTCCATCACCCGCCTCTCCGCCCGCGACCGCTCCGGCGGGCGCGGGCGGGTCGTCCGCTGCGACACCTCAAGACGCCGAGCGCGAGGAGCGCTCGGGCTCCGTTCCCAAGGCCTCGCGCTCACTCGAGGAGGCGCTCGAGCCATACGGTACGTCGGGCTCGCCGTCCGGCGAAGCCCCTACGGCAGAGACCGAAGGAGCGGGCGCGGACGTGGTCGCAGGGGCCGCAGGACCGGCGGCCGCTCCGAGGTCGTTGCCGGTCCTCGAGCGGGGGGCGGCCGCCTCGACCGAGGCGCAGGCCCCGCACACCGCTCCCGCGTCGGGCCCGGAGCACACCTCATCGCCCGTCCCGGGGGTCGGTGACAGGCCCGCGGAGCCCCCCGACGTTCTGGAGATCCTCTCGGAGAAGCTGTTGGAGCGGCTCGGCGAGCAGGGGATCCCGACCGTGGCGCCGGCGGCCGCCTCGGCGCCGGGCCCCGTCGAGGCACCTGCGGCCCGCGCGGCGGCCGAATCGGTGCGCGCACCGCTGCCCGCACCTGCCGCCCGGCTGCCCGCACCCGCGGCCTCTCCGCCGCGACATGTTCCGCCGGCGGGACCCGAGGCTCCGCCGGCCCTCAAGCCCGAGCCCGCAGCGGCCGACAGTCGAACCGAGGAGTACGTGATGGTGTCGCCGGTGGAGATGTGGTTCGGAGAGATCCGCGTCGGGGTCAGGCCCGGCTCGAAGACCTTCGAGGAGTTCCAACGGCTCGCCGCGCGCATGCTCCACAGGATGCCGGGGGCGAGGCGGAGCGACACGTCCGAGACCTGACGCGCCGTCGCCGGCCGAGCCCTCGCCGAGGGGACACCGCGACTGCCGCGCCTGCGGGGAACGGACGGGAAGATGCCGGTGGCTGAAGCCGGGCAGCGCCTCGGCCTCCTTCTGATGAAGGCCGGGCTGGTCACGGAGGGGCAGCTCAACGACGCGCTCGAGGTGCACCGCGCCACGGGCAGCCCGCTGGGCAAGGTCCTCGTGGACCTCGGCTACGCCACCCAGGGCGCGATCCTGTCCGTGATGGCGCAGCAGATCGGGATCCCCTACATCGACTTCACCGCGACGCGTCCCGAGCCCGATGCCGTCGCCGTCGTCCCCAAGGAGCTGGCGACACGCTACATACTGATGCCCGTCCGGATAGACGGCAGCCAGCTCATGGTGGCGATGGCCGACCCGCAGAACGTGCTCGCGCTGGACGACCTGCGCATCATCACCGGCTACGACATCAAGCCGGCCATCTCGACGCGGGACGACATCCTCGTCACCGTCGAGGAGTTCTACAAGACAGCGGAGCACACCGGGGACTTCGACGGCTCGGGGGAGGCGGACGCCGTCGATCTCGAGGAGATCGGCGACATGACGTCGGACGCCCCGACGGTCAAGCTCGTCAACTTCATCATCCACAAGGCGGTGACCGACCGCGCCTCGGACATCCATATCGAGCCCCAGGAGAAGGACCTTCGCGTCCGCTTCCGTATCGACGGCGTGCTCCACGAGGTCATGAGGAGCCCGAAGAACGCGCAAGCAGCCGTCCTCTCGCGCTTCAAGATCATGGCGGACATGGACATCGCCGAGTCGCGCAAGCCTCAGGACGGGCACTGCGCCATCACGAGCGGCGGCCGCAAGCTGGACTTCCGCGTCTCCACGCTGCCGACGGTCTACGGCGAACGGGTCGTCCTGCGCATCCTGCGCAAGGACTCGATCCTGCTCAAACTCTCCGACCTCGGGTTCCTGCCGACTTCGCTCGACCGCTTCGAGTCGTCGTTCCGCAAGCCCTACGGCGCGATCCTGGTCACCGGCCCCACCGGCTCCGGCAAGTCCACGTCGCTGTACGCGGCGATCAACGTGCTCAACGAGCCGCTCAAGCACATCATCACGGCCGAGGACCCGGTAGAGTACCGCCTTCCCGGCGTCAACCAGGTGCAGGTGAACCAGAAGGCCGGGCTGACCTTCGCCCGCGCGCTCCGCTCGTTCCTGCGCTGCTCGCCGGACATCATCCTCGTCGGCGAGATCCGCGACCAGGAGACCGCCAAGATCGCGATCGAGTCCGCACTCACCGGCCACCTGGTGCTCTCCACGCTGCATACGAACGACGCGCCGGGTGCGATCACGAGGCTCATCGAGATGGGCGTCGAGCCCTTCCTCGTCTCCTCGGCGGTCGACTGCGTGCTCGCGCAACGCCTCGCGCGGCGGCTCTGCCATTGCAAGACGCCGTTCGTGCCGAGTAAGAGGGCGATGATCGAGGCCGGTTACGCGGAAGACGCTCTGCCCGAGAAGCTGTTCCGCGCCGTGGGATGTCAGAAGTGCGGCAACACCGGTTACCGTGGCCGCATGGGCGTGCACGAGGTCATGCTCATCACCGAGGAGATCCGGCGCCTGACCGTGGAGGAGGCCTCCGCCGAGGAGATCAAGCGCGTAGCGACGGAGCAGGGCATGCTGACCCTGCGGCAGGACGGGCTCGAGAAGGCGCGGCTCGGCCAGACCTCCATCGAGGAGATATGCCGAGTGATCGTCTGACACGGACGCAGGGGGGCCCATGTACGACTTGAACGACCTGCTCGTGATGCTCAACGACCGAGCCGGCTCCGACCTCCACCTCAGCGTGGGGCTGCCCCCCGTGCTGCGGGTCCACGGGGCGCTTCAGCCGGCGGACGGGGAGGGGCTGACCCAGTCCGCGACGAAGGACCTCGTGTACTCGGTCATGACGCAGGAGCAGCGCGAGGGACTCGAGCGCAATCGGGAGATCGACTTCGCCTACTCCGTGCCCGGCGTGGCGCGCTTCCGCGTCAACGCGTACTACCAGCGGGCGAGCGTCGGCGCCGCGTTCCGCCTCATCCCCAAGGAGATCCGCTCCTTCGTCGAGCTGGGACTGCCGAGGGTCCTGGAGGAGTTCTCGATGAAGCCGCGGGGCCTGGTGCTCGTCACCGGCCCCACCGGGTCGGGCAAGTCCACCACGTTGGCAGCGATGATCGACCACATCAACACGCACCGCGAACTGCACGTCGTGACGATCGAGGATCCCATCGAGTACCTGCACCAGCACAAGCGCTCCATGGTCAACCAGCGGGAGATCGGCTCGGACACGCGCAGCTTCGCCACCGCCCTGAAGCACGTCCTGCGGCAGGACCCCGACGTCATCCTCATCGGAGAGATGCGCGACCTGGAGACGATAGCGGCCGCGCTCACCGCCGCGGAGACGGGGCACCTCGTGCTGGCGACGCTGCACACCCAGGGCGCCGCGCAGACCATAGACCGTATCGTGGACGTCTTCCCGCCGCACCAGCAGCAGCAGGTCCGGGTGCAGCTCTCGTCGAGCCTGCAGGGCGTCGTGAGCCAGCAGCTCCTGCCGACGGCGGACGGGCGCGGGAGGATCGTCGCGGTGGAGACCCTCTCGGCGACATCCGCCGTCCGCAACCTCGTCCGGGAGGCCAAGGCCCACCAGCTGGACACGGTGATGCAGACCGGCGCTCAGCAAGGGATGGTAACGATGGACCTCTCTCTTGCCGAACTATATGGGCGAGGAGCCGTCACGCTGGAGACGGCGATGCAGCACTCGATGGATCCCTCCGTGCTGAAGCAGCACGTCGGCAAGAGGGCCTAGGGGCGAGGACGAACAGGGAGAGGACCGATGGCGAGCACCTTCATCTACTCCGTCAGGGACAAGACCGGCCAGATCCGCAAAGGGACGCTGGAGGGCGAGAGCCGCGACGCGGTGGGCGCGAAGCTCAGGGAGATGGGCTTCATCATCCTGGACCTGAAGGAGCAGGGCGCGCTGGCCAACGTGGGCCAGATCAGGATCGGCACGGGCGTCAAGCCCAAGGACATCACCATCTTCTCCCGCCAGTTCGCCACCATGATCAACGCCGGCCTCTCGCTCACCAAGTGCCTGAGCATCCTGGGCAGCCAGACCGAGAGCGCGGGGCTGAAGGACGTCATCGTGCAGGTCGGCAGGGACGTGGAGGCCGGCCAGTCGCTCTCCGACTCCCTGGCCAAGCACCCCAAGGTCTTCCCGCCGATCTTCATCAACATGATCCGCGCCGGGGAGACGGGCGGTGTGCTCGACGACGTGCTCCTGCGCCTGGCGGACCACTTCGAGCGCGAGCAGGCGCTGAAGGGCAAGATCAAGTCGGCGATGACGTACCCGGTGGCGATGGGCGGCCTCGTGCTGGTGATCCTCGTGGCGATGATGGTCTTCGTCGTCCCCACGTTCCAGAAGATGTTCGCCGACATGGGCGGGGAACTGCCCCTGCCCACGCAGATCCTCGTGGGCATCTCGGATTTCGTCGCCGGGATCGGCGGCGTCTTCGCGGCCGTGGGAGCGGTCGGGCTCGTGCTGGCCTTCAGGTGGTGGGCATCCACCCCGCAGGGCAAGCTGATATGGGACGGGGTCAAGCTCCGGATGCCCGTCTTCGGGGCGCTCGCGCGCAAGATCTCGCTCGCCAAGTTCACCCGGACGTTCGGCACCCTCGTCTCGGCCGGCGTGCCGATCCTCTCCGCGCTGGACATCGTGGCCGACACGGCCGGCAACGAGATCGTCGCCCAGGCCGTGAAGAAGACGCGCGGTGCGATCAAGGAGGGCGAGACGATCGCCAAGCCGCTCGGCGAGTCGACGGTCTTCCCCGCGATGCTCGTTCAGATGATCGCGGTGGGCGAGGAGACCGGCGCGCTGGACGCGATGCTGGTCAAGATCGCCGACTTCTACGACGAGGAGGTCTCCGCCGCGGTGGACGGGCTCACCTCGCTCATCGAGCCGTTGATGATGGCGACCCTCGGCGTGGTCGTGGGCGGCATGGTCATCGCGCTGTACATGCCGATGTTCAACATCATCACGCTCGTCAACTGACCCCTCCCGGTGACCGGCGTCACAGGACGGGCCCTCTGTGCGCCCTCGCGCTAAAGACCCCGTCGGGCTGCTCCGATACCCCAGGTGGAAGACGGCTGCCGCCGGCAGCCCCTAGTCCCGAAAGGGAGGAAGAGGGAGGTGGACATCTGATGAAGATGTTCAGGAAGAGGGACGAGGGCTTCACCCTCGTCGAGCTGATGGTCGTAGTGCTCATTATCGGTATCCTCGTCGCTATCGCCATCCCCGTGTTCAACGCGGCCTCGGCGAGCGCCCGCCTGCGCACGTGCCACTCGAACCAGCGGACGATCGAGGGCGCCATCGAGCAGTGGAAGGCCGCGACCCCGTTGAACGTCTGGGCGGCGCAGGACATCACCGGCCTTCCGCTCGTGACCGACTACATCAAGGTCGACCCGAGATGTCCGGCCCCAGGTGGCGGTATCTACAGTACCGACGGCGATGGCACCGTGACCGGCGACAACGGTCAGGGCGGCTGGGTGCCCCTGGACAACAACGTGGAGCACTTGCATTTCTAGGATCCGTCAGCTCGGAGGATGGAGGCCGGCGGCGGCTGCCGCCGGCCTCTTCTTCGTTCCGGCCTTCCTCAGGAGAGATGCTCCCGGTACTCTGGGAGCGGCCGGTACCGGCCCGGAGAGAGGACCCATGCTCCCTTCCCAGTCGTTCTGGTTCGCGCTCTACGCCGTCGTCGGGCTGCTCTTCGGCAGCTTCGGCAATGTGGTGGTCTGGCGATTCCCCCGGGGGGAGTCGGTGGTCTTCCCGGGCTCGCATTGCCCCGCCTGCGGAGCGGCCGTGCGCTGGCACGACAACGTCCCGGTGCTGTCGTGGGTGGCGCTGCGCGGCCGCTGCCGGGACTGCTCGGCCCCCATCTCCGCCAGGTACCCGGTGGTCGAGGCTCTGTCCGCCGTGCTGTGGCTGGCGGCCGCCGCCGCGTACGGGCCGGGTCCGCGCGGCCTGGTCGCCGCCGTGTTCTTCTGGGCGCTGCTCGTGCTCTCGTTCATCGACTTCGACACCATGCGCCTGCCCAACGCGATCGTCGCGCTGCTTGCCGCTCTGGGCGCGGCGGCGGCTCTTGCCTCGGAGCTCACGGGTCGGCCGGTCGCCCCCCTGGTAGGCGTCGCGGCCTCGGGCGTCTTCGCCTCCCCGCTGCTCGCCGCAGTGGGTGGCGCGGCGGCGGCCGGGGGGTTGAGCCTCGGGATCGCCGCGCTGTACGCCTCCGTGCGCGGACGGGCGGGCTTCGGGATGGGAGACGTGAAACTGCTGGCGGCCATGGGACCGTTCCTCGGGGCGTACGCGCTGCTGGCGCTCGTGGCTGGCAGCCTGGCGGGCTCCGTCGCCGGCGTGGCGCTCGCGATCCGCTCCGGTGAGCCCGTCTCCGCGATGAGGATCCCCTTCGGGCCGTTCCTCGCTCTGGGCGGGGTCGCCGCGGCCCTGGCCGGTCCCTCGCTGGTACGCTGGTACGCTTCGCTCGTGGCCCTCGGCTGAGCCGCCCGGCCGCCGACGGTGACCGGGGATACCGGGTCGAACTCGCGCGTCAAGTGCTTCCGCACCCCTGCCGATACCGAGTACAGGAGCCGAGAGACGGCTTGATTCGGCATGCTGAGGGAGTGGCGCGATGCGGGGAACGAAGGGCGCCTGGCGCGGCGAAGCGGGCATGACGCTGATCGAGATCCTCTTCGCGACCGTCGTGCTGTTCATCGCCGTCAGCGGCGTCCTCACGCTGATGGCCACGTCCACCCGTATGGGTGTCCAGTCCAAGCAGAACGTGATAACCGTCAACCAGGTCCAGGCCTACGTCGAGCGGGTCAGGCGACTCCCCTACGACGACATCGGCGTCGTCGGCGGAGCCGGCGGCTCGATCCCCGGGACGCTGCCCGTGGAGACCACGGTCGCCGACAGCGGGTACTCCGTCATCATCACCCCCACGGTCACGTGGGTGGACGACCCCAACATCGCCGGCACGACCGACTACAAGCGGCTCCACATCTCCGCGTCGTCGCGGCCGGTGGGCGGGGGGCAGTCCTTCGCCTTCGAGACCGAGACGTTCATCCGCCCCGGAGGGGGCGCCGGCGACAAGCTGCCGCCGATCGTGGAGTTCGCTCCGGGGTCGCCGGCGAGCACCGACGTGATCGACGAGCACGGTGCGTGGATATACGGCGACGCTCGCACGGAGATGCCCAACGCGGTGCTGCACCACGTGACGTTCATGTGCGACGGCCGGGAGTTGCGCGACTCGTCGGGCGGCTCCGCGTACTGGACGGTCATGGAACCCTCGGTCACCGGCTTGAGCTTCTTCTTCGACCCCTGGGCCCAAGAGGAGTTGCAGGACGGGACGACCAGGAGGATATGGCAGGACGGCGTGCGCACGTTCCGGATCGAGGCGTGGGACAACATGAGCCAGCGCGGCTACGTCCAGCGCCAGATCCTGCTGGACACCGGCCCCCCCGCCGTCGCGACGACGCCGACCGCGGAGCCGATGCGCTCCGACCTGGTGAGGGTCTCCTGGCCGATCGCGTACAAGGGCTCCGATCCCGCCGCGAGCTACGACGTGATAACGCAGCAGCTGACGGGCGCCGACGGCGAGTCGCCGAGCCTCGAGGGGCTGCCGAGCACCAGGGTCGGGACCACGTACTTCGACCACATCACCCCCGCCTTCTCCCGCCACATCGCCTGGGTCCGCTCTGTCGGGCCGGCGCCGATGGAGAGGGAGTCGACGAGCTTCTCCCCGCCGGTCGTCTACGTCAGCAAGCCCGAGCTGAGAGGGACCTGGCGCAACGTCTACGAGGGCAACGGGGCCAACCGGGTGTGCAACACGACCATCTCTCTCAACCTCTCCGAGCCCGCTTTCCTCTACGGGAGCATCAGCTCCACCCTGTACAGGAGCACGTCGCCGCGGATGACGGGTGCGGTGGAAGTGGTCTCGGGCTCGGGCTTCTCGTACTCGTACACGTTCTTCACCGCGGTGGGGAACAAGGGCGACCCGACTCCGTACTACCACCAGGTCCGCACGGTCGTCCGTCCTCTCGGGTATCCGGACGATGCGGCTAACGAGCCCGTGACGCTCTTCTCGAACGTCCTGGGGCCCAACGGTCCGGCCGAGACCGGCACGTTGGCCACGGCGGGGTGGTGACGGGATGCGCGGGTTCGTGGGACGCGACGAGGGCTTCTCCCTGTCGGAGCTGATCGTGGTCACGGGTCTCATCGGCGTGGTCCTCGCCGGCGCCTACGCCGTGGCGCACGCGGTGGTGAAGGGCAGCAGCGTGAACGAGACGCAGGCGATGATCGCGCGAGAGGCGGGCCAGCCGCTGAGCATGATCCAGAAGTACCTGATGCAGGCCACCGCGATCGAGGAGACCGGGCCGTACCGGATCCGCTACATCATCGACCGCGAGTTGCGCGACCCCGAAGCCGAGCGCCACGTCCTGGAGGCGACGAGCGACGGCAGGCTCGTCCTCACCATGTGGCCGATCGACGTGGCCCACACGAACACCGGGCCTCCGCGAGCCGCGGTGCTCTCCGAGCGCAACACCAACGTCGCCGACGGGGTCCCTCTGTTGAAGTACATCGACGTCACCGGCGCCCAGGTGACGAGCATGGAGCACGCGCCGTCGGCGACACGGCAGCTGGAGGCGACGGTCCGGGTGCGCTGGGACGAGCAGAGCCATGAGTCGAGTCTCTTCATGAGCTTGAGGAACAGGGAGTGAGGTGCTCGGCGTGCACCGTATGAGACGCATGCTCCGATCCGACGACGGCATCGCCATGATCACGGTCATCGGCGTGATATCCGTCGTCACGGTGATCGCCATAGGCGCCTTCGCGATGAGCCGCCAGTCGCTGCACGAGAGCGTGCTCGTCCGCTCGGAGTCGCAGGCGTTCCACCTGGCCAGCGCGGGCATAGAGGTCGTCCTCGAGACGATACAGCGCGGCGGGTTCGACGAGTCCCTCTACCCGATGGGCGGGACGCTCGCCGCTGGGACGTGGCAGACGACGGTGTCGAAGCTGACCGACGCCGAGTACCTCGCGACGTCCACGGGGACGACCAGCGAGGGGGTCTCCGAGACGGTCGAGGTCAAGTTCTTCTACCTCAACATCTGGGAGATGAACCTGGCGGCCGGCTCCAAGCAGTCCATCACGGCAGGCGGCGGCGGGCTGAACGGCACGGCGAACATCGTCGGGCCCTTCTACGCGGTCGGCACGATCGAGATGGGCGGCGGCGCCCGGGTCCTCTCCGGGCCGCTCTTCATCAAGGGCGGCGACATCATCGTCACCGGCGCTTCGACGGTGGGCGCGCCGCTGGTGGAGGGTCAGCCGTACTCCGGGCCGATCAACGTGTACTGCGACGGGGCCCTCATCGGCCGCCAGGACAGGTACTTCATCTCGTACAGGTCCCAGGGGGTGCCGACGATCGAGCTCCCGACCGTGGACGACGACTACACGACGGAACAGTGGTCCAAGGCCAGAGCGGAATCGGTGGACAACCTCATCGGCTACCCCCCGCAAGGCGAGGACGCCGGTACGCCGAACCTCGAATCGGTCGGCGGCGACCCCACGACGTACCGGACCATGCAACCGCCCAACACCGCCACCTTCAGCCGGGCGAAGGCGCCGGGCGCGTCGGCCCAGTACAAGTACATCGGGCCGTCCTCGGGACCCTCGGCCATGGGGGAGGGGACGACGCATCTGGTCATCGGCGGCACGGGATCCTGGGGCACGGGCTCGGACGACCCGCGCGCCGAGGGTTACCCGGCCGGCAGCCACGACGACTTCTACTTCGACGACACCACGAACATGCTCTACGTCCAGGGAACCGTGTTCGTGGACGGCCCGGTGACCTTCGCCGAGGACATCACGTACCGCGGGAACGGCGCGATCATCGCCAACGGCGACATCTACATCCACGGGAAGCTCGCTCCGGCGACGGTGGGCGGCGAGCTCGACGCGTCGGCGGCGATGGGGCTCGTCACCCCGAAGAACATCCTGTGCGAGACACCCTCGTCGAACAAGGACTTCGGCGATGTGCCCGACCTCTCGGGCGCCTTCTTCGCCAGGGGCAACGTGCGTTTCAAGCACAACATCCTGTGCGTGGGCGCGGTGGTGGCCGGGGGCATCACGTTCGATCACCCCAACACCAAGCTGGTGACCAACCCCAACCTTCCCTCCTTCCTGCCGGAGAGCATGCCCGGTAGAGGGCTGTCCATCCTCTCGCAGGGTGCGTGGGCGAGACGGTAGCGCCGGCGTCCTCGTCGGGGCGGGTTGCAGAAGTTGCCAACCCGCCCCGCTATGCGCTTTCATGTTCCGCGGAGCATCTATGCGGCTAGGGCTACAGGAGGAGCGCCGGTAAGCCGATAAAGGGAACGTCCGCCCAGCGGAACACGTCGCAAAACGAGATGCAGTCTTGTCGTCGCAGTGTACGAAGGAGCGTCCCCGTGGGCATTCTGTCGTTCGGTTCCGGCGCACCGCCGGTGGGGCTCGACATCGGGTCCGACCACGTTCGCGCCGCCCAGCTGAGGAGCCAGGGCTCAGCGCTCGTGCTCAGCGGCTACGGCTCCGTCGACGTCCCCATGGGGGCCGTCGTCGAGGGCGAGATCGTCGACACCGAGGGCGTGGCCGCCGCCATCCGGCACCTCTGGCGCGAGGTGGAGGCCACCGGCAAGGACGTCTGCGTCGGCGTCTCCAACCAGAAGGTCGTCGTCCGCCTCATCGATCTCCCCTACATGGACCCGGCCGAGCTCCAAGGCGCCATCCAGTATCAGGCGCAGGACTACATCCCCATCCCCATCGAGGAAGCGATACTCGACTTCCACATCATCGGGGACTATATGACGCCCGCGGACGAGCACATGATGGAGGTGCTGCTCGTCGCGGCCCAGCAGGACATGATCGGCGCCGCGGTCGCGGCGGTCGAGGGTGCGGGGCTCCGACTGCGCCGGATCGACGTCACGTCCTTCGCGATCGTCCGGGCGCTCATGGGCGCCGTCCCGAACGTGTTGCCGGACGAGGCCGAGACGGCCGAAGCCACGGCGATCATCCACATCTCCTCGGGGTTGACCAACATCGCGGTGGTCGAGAGGGGGGTCCCGCGCTTCACGCGCGTCTCGTCGCTGGCCGGGAACCACTTCACGCAAGGGATCGCCAACGTGCTCAACCTGACCTTCGACGAGGCCGAGGACCTGAAGATCCGGGTGGGGTTGCCCGACATCGACGGCAGGCCGTCGGTCGCGCACGGCCTCGACCCGTCCGTCGTCCAGGTGGCCCAAGAGTCCCTCGAGCGCGAGGTGAACAAGTTCATCGCCGAGGTCCGCCGGTCGCTGGACTACTACCTGACACAGGCTACGCAGATCCGCAGCATCAAGCGCATCTACATGACGGGTAGCGGTTCCCAGCTCTCCAACATGCACCTGTACCTGTCCAGGGGCCTTCAGGCCGAGGTGGCGCTTCTGGATCCGCTCGCGCGCATCCAGACCGTGCGGTCCCTGGAACAGGCGCTGCTGGCCGACCGGATGGGTTGCGCGCCGGCGGTCGGGCTTGCGATGGGGGGTCTCCAATGATCCGGATCAACCTTCTGCCACCGGAGATAACCGCCAAGCGGCAGTTCGAGCGGAACCGGACGTACATCGTGCTCCTCGGCGTGCTGCTCTTCGCCATGCTGGGGGGAGTGTGGTCCTACGGTATGGTCCAGGTAGGGACCCGCTCGAGGCAGCTCCAGAACCTCAAGGCGGAAGCGCAGAGATACCGGGGCATCGCCGACTCCTACAAGATCTACGAGGCTCGCAAGGAGGACCTGACCGCACGCAAGGGGGTCGCGGACAAGGCCCTGACGGGCCGGGTCCTGTGGGGCAGGCTCGGCGACGAGGTCTCGCTCATCCTGCCGCAGGGCATGTGGGTCACCCGGTTCTCGATGCACGAGGACAACGGCGTGCAGATGGAGGGCGTGGCCCTGGACGCGGCCGCGGACGTGCCGGACGTCGCGCACAAGGAGATCGCCAAGCTGCTGGTGCGCCTCGCCGACCTGGACCAGCTCTACGACGTGTGGCTGGTCTCCTCGGAGAAGGTCGACGAGGAGGGCGGGTCGCCGTCGATCAAGTGGCAGGTGACCAGCAAGGTCCGCAAGCCCGGCCAGGAGAAGTCCGCGACGCCGGCGAGTCCTGCCCCGCCCGTCCAGCCGGTGAATCAGTGATTGGGGCGATCCCGTGAAGCTGTCGCACAGGGACCAACTGCTCGTCATCGTCGTGGTGGTCGTGCTCCTCGCCGTGGCCGCGGTGTTCCTCCTCATCCTGCCTCAGCGCAAGGAGCTCGCGCGATTGAGCGGTGAGATCAGGCAGGCGGAAGCCGAGATCACAGAGGCCCGCGGTCTGCTCTCGCGCAGGCAGGAGGCCAAGAAGGAGGCGGTGGGCACCGAGGCGGAGCTGCTGAAGCTCGGCAACGCCGTACCCGAGTCCCCCGAGCTTCCCTCGCTCATCATAGAGCTGCAGGACGCCGCGAACGACTCGGGCCTGGACTTCAGAAGGATCGCGCCGGACACCTCGCTCGTCGAGCAGGAGGGATACGGCGTCGCGGCGGTCAAGCTGAAGATGTCCGGGCGCTGGGCGGACTTCGTCCACTTCTTCCAGAAGCTGCAGAAGCTGAACAGGCAGCTGCGCATCGTGGACATCATCGTCACCCCCAAGGGGACGGCCAAGGAAGGCGACGCGGCCCAGGACGATGAGCAGGTGCTCGAAGCCAATGTGACCATCGAGGTCTACACGATGGGCAAGACGGCGGCCGAGCCCGCTGTGCCGTCGGCGCCCACGGCGACCCAGTAGCACGGAGGACCGAGACGTGGCTCACGCATCCACACCGTTCGACACCGGCGCCGGCCAGTCCGGCGGCACGAAGGGCTTCCTGTCCACTACCGGGGGGAAGATGGTCGCCGTCGGCGTGACGCTGGGCGCGCTGGTCGTGCTCGCCTCCGTCGCGGGGATCGCCTTCCTCTTGCTCTCCGGGGGCAGCTTGGGCGACGTGATCCCGGGTTCGCCGGCAGCTGCGGGTCCGGCCCTGTCCGTCGTCGCGACGAGCACGCCGGATGGTTCCGCCGGCGGTTCCGGGGAGACGACGAAGGTCCCGCCCCCCGTCCCCAACAGCGAGCTGTTCACCTTCCGCGACATCTTCAAGCCCATCGTCGTCAAGCCTGCTCAGGCGGCCCCTCCGAAGTCGGGGGGATCCGAGGGCGGCGGCCAGGTCAACGCCGCTGAAGGGGAGCCCGACACGCTCTACCTCCAGGACATCAGCGTCGAGAACGGCGTCGAGAAGGCCGTCCTGACGTACAACGGGCAGCAGTACGTGCTCGCCGAGGGCGGGGTCATCGCCGGGACGCCGTGGAAGCTCCTCGCCGTCGACGGCAAGTCACGCTCCGCCGTCATGCTCTACGGCGACAGCCAGGTGACGCTCACCGTCGGGCAGGGGACCACAGCGGGCGGGCTGTCCAAGTAGCTCTCGCCGCTCGTCGGCTCCAACGTCTCCGCCGCCGGCCCGTCCTCGCGCATCGCCGTCCTCGGCCGCCGGGCGTGCCGCCTGCGCCATCAGGTAGAATCGCGGTACCGACGGCTCGGGAGGGGCGTACATGCGCTACACCACCGCAGGCGAGTCACACGGCCGCGCGCTCGTGGCGGTGGTGACCGGCGTTCCGGCCGGCGTGCCGGTCGACGCGGCGGCCATCGACGCCGACCTTGCTCGCAGACAGGTCGGTCACGGCCGCGGCGGGCGGATGCGCATCGAGGCGGACCGCGCCCTCATCCTCTCCGGCGTGCGGTTCGGCCGCGCGATAGGGTCGCCGGTGGCGCTGACGATCGCCAACAAGGACTGGGAGAACTGGACCGACGTCATGTCGGTGTCCGGGGACAAGCCCGCCGGCGTCCGCGTCACGGCCCCGCGTCCCGGTCATGCCGACCTTCCCGGGTACCTCAAGACGGGCACCGACGACGTGCGCGACGTGCTCGAGCGCGCGAGCGCCCGCGAGACCGCCGCCAGGGTCGCGGCCGGCGCGGTCGCACGGGCGCTGCTGGCCGAGGTGGGCGTCGAGGTCTTCTCCTGGGTCTCCTCGATCGGCGAGGTCAGCGCGGACGTGCCCGAGGACCCCTCATCGGTGGACAGGGCGGCGGTGGAGGCGAGCGACGTGCGGTGCCCCGACGAGGCGGTGGCGGTGCGCATGCGCGAGGCGATCGACGCCGCCGGAGCCGCGGGCGAGAGCCTCGGCGGGACGTTCTTCGTGAGGGCCGCAGGCCTCGTGCCCGGGCTCGGCGGCTACGCCGAGGCGCGCGCTCGCCTGGATGCCCGGCTGGCCGCGGCGGTCGTCTCCGTCCCGGCGGTCAAGGGCGTCGAGTTCGGTCTGGGCTTCGCCGGGGCCGCGCTTCCGGGCTCGCGGGCGCACGACGCGATCGTCCGCGACCCGGGGGGCGGCCTGCGCCGCGCCACGAACAGGGCGGGGGGCCTGGAGGGCGGGATGACCGACGGCGAGCCGCTGCTGTTGCGGGCGGCGATGAAGCCCATCCCCACGCTCATGACGCCCCTTGCCAGCGTCGACCTCGACACGCTGGAGGCCCTCGACGCCTCGCGCGAGCGCTCCGACGTCTGCGCCGTGCCGGCGGCGGCGGTCGTGGCCGAGGCGGAGGTCGCGCTCGTGCTCGCCGACGCGTACACGGAGAAGTTCGGCGGCGACCGCCTCGAGGACCTGAAGGCGGCGCTGGCCGCCTACCGCGACAGGCTGCCGAGGTGACTGTGGCGCGCCGCGTCTACCTGGTCGGCTTCATGGGCTCGGGCAAGACGACGGTCGGCCGGATGCTCGCTTCGCGCCTGGGGTCGCCGTTCGTGGACCTCGACGCGGAGATCGAGCGTCGCGAGGGCGCCTCCGTGGAGGCGGTCTTCGAGCGCGGCGGCGAGGAGGGGTTCCGGCGCGCGGAGGGCGCCGCTTTGGCCGAGGTCGCGTCGGGAGGCCCGGCGGTGGTGGCCTGCGGCGGCGGGATCGTGCTCGACGAGGGCAACCGGTCGCTCATGCGCGATACGGGCACGGTCGCCTACCTGCGCGTGACCGCCCCCGAGGCGGTCGCCCGCACGGGCGAGGCGAGCGGCAGGCCGCTGCTTGACGGCCGCGACGCCCTCCGGAGGGCCGAGGCGCTGCTCCGCCGCAGGGAGCCTCTCTACGAGGCGGCCGCGGACGTCGTGGTCGAGACGGACGGCCGCGCGCCGGAGGAGGTGGCCGAGGAACTGGCCGGCGGGTTGCGGGCCGCAGGCGGCTTGACGCTGGAGGTCGCCGTCACGCCGCCGTATCTCGTGCGGGTCGGCCCGGGGCTGCTGGAGGCCGTCGGCGCCAGCGTGCGCGCGCTCGGCGCGCGCTCGGCGGCCGTGATCTCGGACGAGACCGTGGCCGAGCTCTACGGCGAACGGGTCCGCGACTCGCTCGAGCGGGCCGGCGTGCGCTGCGCCGAGGTGCTCGTCCCGCCGGGCGAGACGTCCAAGAGCTGGGACCGGGCGGGCCGCGTGCTGAGCGAGCTGGCCCGGGCCGGGCTCGAGCGCGACGGAGCGGTGGTGGCGCTCGGCGGCGGCGTCGTCGGCGACCTCGGCGGCTTCTGCGCCTCGGTGTACATGCGCGGCGTCCCTGTCGTTCAGGTCCCCACGACGCTGCTCGCGGCCGTCGACAGCGCGATCGGAGGCAAGACCGGCGTCGACCTGCCGGCGGGCAAGAACCTCGTCGGCACGTTCTGGCAGCCCGCCGAGGTGCTCGCGGACACCTCGGTCCTTCAGACGGTGCGCGAGTCCGAGTGGCGCTCCGGCCTGGCCGAGGTGGCCAAGTCCGCGCTGCTCGCCGGGGAGGCCGAGCTCGCGGCCATCGAGGCCGGCGCGGCCGCGCTGGAAGCGCGCGAGGAGCGCGCGGTGCTGGACGCGGTGCGGATGGCGGCCGGGCTGAAGGCGCGCGTCGTGGGGGAGGACGAGCGCGAGACCGGTCCGCGCGAGGCGCTCAACTACGGGCACACGCTCGGGCATGCGCTGGAGGCCGTGCTCGGCTACGGCACGGTCCCGCACGGCCACGCCATCGCCGAGGGCATGCGCTTCGCGGCGCGCCTCGCGGAGCGGCTGCTGGGGGTGGGACCTGCGGTCGGGGCGCGCCAGGACGCGCTGCTGGACGCTCTCGGGCTGCCGCCGCTGCCCTACGACGCCGACCCCGACGCGCTCCTGCGGGCGATGGCCGCCGACAAGAAGGCAAGGGGCGGCGAGATACGCTTCGTACTGCTACGCTTGCCCGGGGAGTGGAGCGTCGTGCCGGTCGGTTCGGACGTGCTCGCCGAGGAACTGGGATCCCACCCCCGCGGTCGCGGCGAGCGAGGGGAGAGGGAGCGATGATACGGATCCTGGTGCTTTCCGGACCGAACCTGAACCTGCTCGGTCGCCGCGAGCCGGAGGTCTACGGCAGCACGACGCTGTCGGAGATCGAGGCGCACGTCGCCGAGCGCGCCGCCGACCTCGGTGTGGAGGTCGGATTCGTGCAGAGCAACCACGAGGGCGTGCTGATCGACGCCCTGCAGGAAGCGGGCGGCGAGTACGACGCCGCGGTGTTCAACCCCGGCGCGTACACGCACTACAGCTACGCGCTGAGGGATGCGGTGGCCGCGGCGGGCCTGCCCGTGGTCGAGGTGCACCTGAGCAACGTGGCCGCGCGCGAGGGCTTCCGGCACACGAGCGTCATCGCGCCGGCCTGCGCCGGCCAGATCGCCGGCTTCGGGGCCAAGAGCTATGTCCTGGGCCTGGAGGCGGCCGCCGTGATCGCGGAGGAGCGTCGGTGAACGCCGACGGCCGCCTGGCGGCGCTGCGCCGCCGCCTCGCCGACGAGGAGGCGGAGGCGTTCCTCGTCACCGACGTGGCGAACATGCGCTACGTGACCGGCTTCGAGCACGTGCTCGACGAGTCGCCCAACGCCGCCTGCGTCGTCACGTCCGAGTGGGCCCGCTTCTACACGGACGGCCGCTACGAGGAGGCTGCGCGCGAGGAGGCCGACGGCACGGCGTGGGCCGTCCGCTCCGTGGAGCGCTCGCTGTACATCGAGATGTGCGACCAGCTCGCCGAGGAGGGCGTGCAGTCGCTGGCGCTGGAGACCTCTATCCCCTACGGCCGGTTCCGCTTCGTCTCGGAGCGGTTCGAAGGGCGGGTCCTGCCGGTCGAGCAGTGGGTGGAGGGGCTGCGCCAGGTGAAGGAGGCGCGGGAGGTCGAGCGCATCGAGGCGGCCGCGGCGATGGCCGACGCCGCCGTGGAGCACGCGCTCGGGCTCGTGCGGCCGGGCATGACGGAGACCCGTCTCGCGCTGGAGCTCGAGGTCTTGATGCGCTCCGGGGGCTCGGAGGGCGTCGCGTTCCCGATCATCGTCGCCAGCGGCCCGAACTCGTCCCGCCCGCACGCCATCTCCACCGAGCGGGCCTTCGTCGAGGGCGACCTCGTACTGATCGACCTCGGCGCGCGCGCGGGAGGGTACTGCAGCGACCTCACCCGCACGCTGGTCGTGGGAGCGGCCTCGGAGGAGGTCAGGGCGATGCACTCGGCGGTCGCCGCGGCGAACGGCGAGGCGACCGCCAGGCTGCGGGCGGGCGTGCGCGGAAGCGAGATCGACGCCGTGGCGCGCGACGCGCTCGCGGAGCGCGGCTTCGGTGGGCGGTTCAGCCACGGGCTGGGGCACGGCGTGGGGCTCGAGGTCCACGAGCTCCCGAGGATGGGCCCCGGCGCGGACGACTCGGTCCTCGGGGGGTCGGTCGTGACCGTGGAGCCGGGCGTCTACGTGCCGGGCCTGGGCGGTGTTAGAATCGAGGACCTGGTCGTGGTCGAGGACGGCGGATGCCGCCTGCTCAGCCACGCACCCCGGGAGCTGATCGAGGCCGGCTAGGGCCGGTCTCCGTGCGGGAAGGGCGTCGGGAGTGGCGGTCTCCACCAACAACCTCAAGAACGGGATGTGCGTCTCGCACAAGGGCAAGCTCTGGATCGTCGTCGAGTTCCAGCACGTCAAGCCGGGCAAGGGCGGAGCGTTCGTGCGCACCAAGCTCAAGGAGCTCAAGACCGGCCGGGTCGTCGACGAGACGTTCCGCGCGGGCGAGAAGCTGGACGACGTGCGCGTGGAGACCAAGGAGATGCAGTTCCTGTACTCCGACGGGGCGTCGTTCCACTTCATGGACACCGACAGCTACGAGCAGGTCGAGCTCGGCGCGGACTTCATCGGGGACGCGGCCAAGTGGCTCAAGGAGGGCGACAGCGTGCGGCTGCTGGTCGCCGGCGGCGAGATGATAGGCGCCGAGCCGCCGATGTTCGTGGAGCTCGAGGTGGTCGAGACCGACCCCGGCTTCAAGGGCGACACCGTGCAGGGCGGCACCAAGCCGGCCACGCTGGAGACGGGCGCGGTCGTGCAGGTCCCGATGTTCGTCGAGGTCGGCGACAAGCTGCAGATCGACACGAGGGACGGCCGCTACGTCACCCGCGTCTGAGAACGGTCCCGGCGGCGCCCGCAGCGCGGTCGCGCCTTGGCCGGCGACGTGCTTCGGAGTGCCGGGGAAGCCGTATCGCAGGTAACCGCCCGACAGGTATACTGTCCAGACCAACGTCGAGAGACCCCGCGCCTTCACCTCGGGCGGCGCGCGGAGGTGAGCCATGCGACCCGTCAAGATCACGGACACCACACTGCGCGACGCGCACCAGTCGCTGTGGGCGACTCGCATGACCATGGCCGATATGCTGCCGATCCTTCCGAAGATGGACGCGGTCGGGTACTGGTCGCTCGAGGTCTGGGGAGGGGCCACGTTCGACGCGTCGCTGCGCTTCCTGGACGAGAACCCGTGGGAGCGGCTGCGCGTGATCAAGCGGCACTGCCCGAAGACGCCTCTGCAGATGCTGCTGCGAGGTCAGAACCTCGTCGGCTACCGGCACTACGGCGACGAGATCGTCACTCGCTTCGTGCACGCCTCGGCGCGCAACGGGATCGACGTCTTCCGCATCTTCGATGCGCTGAACGACATCCGTAACGTGGAGGTGTCGGCGGCGGCGGTCAAGGAGTGCGGCGCGCACTTCGAAGGAGCGATCTCCTACACCGTCAGCCCCGTCCACACCCTGGACTCCTATCTCGAATACGCGCAGGAGCTCAAGGCGCTCGGAGCGGACACGATCTGCGTGAAGGACATGGCCGGCATGCTCACGCCGTTCCGCACCGAGAAGATGGTGCGGGCGCTGAAGGAGGAGGTCGGCCTGCCGGTGCACGTGCACTGCCACTACATCGGCGGCATGGCGCCGATGAACTACCTGAAGGCCGCCGAGGCCGGGGCCGACATCGTCGACACCGCGGTGGTGGCGCTGGCGTTCGGGAACAGCCAGCCCGCGGGCGAGATGATCGTGGCGGCGCTCAAGGAGAGCCCGTACGACTCCGGCCTCGACCTGGACCTGCTCTTCGAGATCGCCGAGTACTGGGAGGAGGTGCGCCGCCGCAAGGGGCTCAAGCGCGGTGTCACCTCGCTCCTGTCGATGGAGGTCTTCAGTCACCAGGTCCCGGGCGGCATGATGAGCAACCTCGTGAGCCAGCTCGAGCTGCAGAAGGCGGGGGACCGGCTGCCCGACGTGCTCGCCGAGATCCCCAAGGTGCGCGCCGAGGTCGGGTACCCCCCGCTGGTGACGCCTCTGTCGCAGATCGTGGGCACGCAGGCGGTCATCAACGTGCTCACCGGGAAGCGCTGGGCCGTCGTGCCTCAGGAGATGAAGGACTACATCAAGGGCCTCTACGGCCGGGCGCCGGGTCCGATGAACGCCGAGGTGGTCGGGAAGGTCCTCGGCAAGGACGAGCCGCTGCCCGACGACGTGCGGCCGGGCTCGCTCGTGGAGGCCGCCTACGACGACCTCGCCGCCGAGATAGGGGACCTCGCGCACAGCGAGGAGGACGTGCTGATGTACGCGCTCTTCCCCAACGAGGCGCGCAACTACCTGACGCTGCACCAGGAGGGCGCCGAGAGCGCCGTGTTCATGATGGGCGAGGAGCTCGACGCGTACAGGGAGGACGAGTCCGTGGATGTGAACCAGATACGCGAGCTCATCAAGATCGTCGAGCTCTCGGACGTGAACGAGGTCGTGGTCGAGGAGGGCGGCACCAAGGTCGTCGTCCGCAAGGGCGCCGGCGGCACGGGCGCCTCGCTGTCCAGCGCGGAGGCGGCCGCTCCCGAGGTCGCGCCGCCCCCCGGCGCGCCGGCGGCCGCGACGCCGGAGGCGCGGCCGGAGCGCCCCGCGCACTGGCGGACCGTGGTCTCGCCGATGGTGGGGACGTTCTACCGCTCGCCCTCCCCGGGCGCGGAGCCGTTCGCCGCCGTCGGGGACGAGGTGGAAGAGGGCCAGACGCTGTGCATCCTCGAGGCGATGAAGCTCATGAACGAGATCGCCGCCGAGGAGGCCGGCGTCATCCGCGAGGTCGCGATGTCCGACGGGGCCGCCGTCGAGTACGGTACGGTGCTCTTCTACTACGAGCCGGCCGGTTAGCCGGGCATGGCCGCTCCGTTCGCCAAGGTCCTCGTCGCGAACCGCGGTGAGGTCGCGCTGCGTGTCATCCGGTCGTGCAAGGAGATGGGCGTGGCCTGCGTGGCGGTCTACTCCGACGCCGATCGCGACAGCCTGCACGCGCGCGTGGCCGACGAGGCGGTCTGCATCGGTCCCGCGACCTCCTCTCTCAGCTACCTCTCGATGCCCAACATCATCTCGGCGGCGCTGCTCACCGGCGCCGAGGCCGTGCATCCCGGCTACGGGTTCCTCGCCGAGAACGCGGCGTTCGCGCGCGCCTGCGCGGACTCGGGCCTGGTCTTCATCGGGCCCTCCCCCGAGGCGATCGAGGGGATGGGGGACAAGGCCGTCGCGCGCGCTACCATGATGGCCGCCGGCGTGCCCTGCGTGCCCGGCAGCGACGGCCCCGTCGAGAGCGAGGCGGAGGCCCTCGCGTCCGCGGAGAAGGTCGGGTTCCCGGTGCTCATCAAGGCCTCCGCCGGCGGCGGGGGGCGGGGCATGCGGGTCGCCCGCGACGCTGGCGAGATCGTCGCGAACCTGGCGGCCGCCAAGGCCGAGGCGGCGGCGTCCTTCGGCAACGACGCCGTCTACATCGAGAAGTACCTGACTCGTCCCAGGCACATAGAGCTGCAGGTGCTCGCGGACACGCACGGCAACGCGGTGCACCTCTTCGAGCGCGACTGCTCCATCCAGCGGCGCCACCAGAAGCTCGTGGAGGAGGCGCCGAGTCCCGCGCTGACGCCCGGACTGCGTTCCGCGATGGGCGAGGCGGCCCTGAAGGCCGTGCGGGCGGTGGGCTACGTGAACGCGGGCACCGTGGAGTTCCTGCTCGACACCGACGGCAGCTTCTACTTCATGGAGATGAACACGCGGGTGCAGGTCGAGCACCCCGTCACCGAGCAGATCACCGGCGTCGACATCATCAAGGAGCAGATCCGGATCGCCGCGGGCGAGTCCATGAAGCACAGCAGCCAGGACCAGGTGGTCATGCGAGGGCATGCCATCGAGTTCCGCATCAACGCCGAGGACCCGCGCCACAACTTCCGTCCCCACCCCGGCCGCGTGGACGTCTTCAACCCGCCGGGCGGCTTCGGCGTGCGCGTGGACAGCCACGCGTACTCCGGCTACGTCATCCCCCCGCACTACGACTCGCTGCTCGCGAAGCTGATCGTGTGGGGCGAGACGCGCGGCGAGGCCATCGACCGGGGACGGCGGGCGCTGGACGAGTTCATCGTCGTCGGCGTGCCGACCACGGTCGCGTTCCATCAGCGGGTGGTGGAGGACGCGGATTTCCGGGCCGGCGAGGTCTATACTGACTTCGTCGAGGCACGCGAGATCGAGCGCGCGCTCCGCGAGGACGGGGATGGAGCGCAGGGATGACCGAGGAGATCCGGATAGACGACCTGGGAGTGGCTCCCGGCGTTCTCGAGACCATCGTCTCGCTGGCGGCCCAGTCCGTCCCGGGCGTGGCGTGCCTCGGGGGAGCCGGCCTCGCCGGCCTGGTCGGCAAGGCCAAGGGCGGGGCGGTCGACGTCACGCAGGACGACGGCTCGCTCAAGGCCGTGGTCCACCTGCAGGTCCGCTACGGCGAGCCCTTGCACGCCGTGGCCGCCGACGTCCAGCGCGCGGTCGCGGAGGCGCTGCTGAGCCAGGTGGGCAAGCCCGTCTCCGCCGTGGACGTCTTCGTCGACGGCGTCGTGTTCGAAGAGTAGCCGGCGCACGGCGAGGGCGGGGAATGCTCGAACGCAGCAAGGCGCGCAGGCAAGCGCTGCACATCCTCTACCAGCGGGAGGTGACGGGCGAGCGCACGGCCAGGATCCTCTCCGAGCGCTCGTACTCCACGGAGGAGGGGGAGCCCGTCGAGTATGCGCGCGCGCTCACGCTGGGCGTCGAGGCCCACCTCGCGGACCTCGACGACCGCCTCGAGACGATCTCGGAGAACTGGTCGGTGGCGCGCATGCCGCTCGTGGACCGCAACATCCTGCGGCTCGCGGCCTATGAGATACTCTTCGGCGAGGACGTGCCGCCCTCCGTGGCGATCAACGAGGCCGTGGAGCTGGCCAAGGTCTTCGGCGGGAACGATTCCTCCAAGTTCGTCAACGGCGTCCTGGGCCGGCTGGCCGAGACGTTCGCCACGGAGAGTCGCGGGGAAGGGACGGAAGAGGGCGGATGACCGACGAGTGCTACACCTTCGCCCAGGCCCGGGTGCGGCTCGAGGAGATCGTCGCCCAGGTGCGCAAGAAGGACACCTCGCTGGAGCGCTCGCTCGACCTGCTCGAAGAGGGCGTGCGGCTGGCGAACGTCTGCACGGAGCTCTCCGACCACACCGAGTGGCGCAGCGTGATCGAGGAGCGCGACGACGCGGCCGGGGGGGGCGGTAGCCCCGACGCCGGGGCGGACGGCGACCGCGCCGTGTCGGACGACGCGGTGGCGGAAGCCGAGGACGGGACCGTCGGGACCGAGGACGCCGACGGGGACCCCACGCGCGGGTGACGCGACGGACACGACGCCGCGGCCGCCTTGTGGCCCCGTCTCGGCCCGAAGTATGCTTGGGTATCCGTCGCGGCGGGGAACGGACCCCGATGCCGACTTGACGAGCGGGAGAACGACGTGCCCGATCCCATACTCGATACGATCGCCTCTCCCGAGGACCTCAAGCCCCTGGACGCGCGGCAGCTCGCGCGTCTGGCCGAGGAGATCCGCGAGACGCTGATCACCACCGTGTCGCGCACGGGAGGGCACCTGGCACCCAACCTCGGGGTCGTCGAGCTCACGATCGGGCTGCTGCGGGCTCTGGACACCCCGCGCGACAAGGTCGTGTGGGACGTCGGCCACCAGAGCTACGTGCACAAGCTGCTCACCGGCCGGCGGGACAGGTTCGCCACCCTGCGCCAGTACGGCGGCGTGTGCGGCTTCCCCAAGCGCGCCGAGAGCCCGTACGACGTCTTCGACACGGGGCACGCGTCGAACTCGCTCTCGCTGGCCCTGGGACTCGCGCAGGCGCGAGACGCGCTCGGCCGCGACGAGACCGTCGCCGCCGTCATCGGCGACGGCTCCATGACCGGCGGCATGGCCTTCGAGGCGCTCAACCACATCGGGCACCTCGGCACGCGGATCGTGGTCGTGCTCAACGACAACGAGATGTCGATCTCACAGAACGTAGGCGCTCTCTCCGCGTACCTCGCGCGCGCGCGCCTCGACCCGCGTTACTACCGTCTGCGCGACGACGTGGAGACCGCTCTGGCGCGAACGCGGCTGGGCGCGGCCATGGTCGCCGCGGGAGAGGCGGCCAAGGGCAGCGTCAAGCAACTGCTCGTGCCCGGCATGCTCTTCGAGGAGCTCGGGCTGAAGTACGTGGGACCCATCGACGGCCACGACCCGCTGATGGTGCAGAACGCGGTGACGTGGGCGAAGGCCTACGAAGGCCCCGTCATCATCCACGCCGTGACCAGGAAGGGCGCCGGCTACCCGCACGCGGAGGCGGACGCCGAGTCCTTCCACGGCGTCAGCCCGTTCGAGATCGCCTCGGGCAAGGTCAACGGCGGCACGGGCGGCCCGCTCACCTACACCGAGGCGTTCGGACACGCGCTCGTGCAGCAGGCCCGTCGCGACCCCCGCATCGTGGCCATCACCGCCGCGATGCCGGCGGGCACCGGGCTGGCGGCGTTCGCCGAGGAGTTCCCCGAGCGCTTCTACGACGTCGGGATCGCCGAGCAGCACGCCGTCGGGCTGGCCGCCGGCCTCGCGGCGGGCGGGATGCTGCCGGTCGTCGCGATCTACTCGACGTTCATGCAGCGCGCCTACGACCAGCTCCTCATGGACACGGCGCTGCAGGACCTGCACGTGGTGTTCTGCCTGGACCGCGCCGGTCTCGTCGGCGAGGACGGGGCGACGCACCACGGTGTCTTCGACCTCACGTACCTGCGTTCCATCCCGAACATGATGGTGATGGCGCCGGCCGACGAGGCCGAGCTGGGCGACATGCTCCACACGGCCCTGTATGCCGCGGACGGTCCCGTGGCGATCCGCTACCCTCGCGGCAAGGGCACCGGCACGGGCGCGCCCGGCGAGCCGGTCGTGCTGGACGCGGGCAAGGCCGAGTGGCGCCGCAGCGGGTCCGACGCCGCGATACTGGCGGTCGGGCGCATGGTGGGCATCGCCGAGGAGGCCGCCGATCTGCTCGCCGCCGACGGCGTGAAGGTCAGCGTCGTGAACGCCCGATGGGTCAAGCCGCTCGACCTCGAGACCGTCTCCGCCGCGGCGGCACGCCACCCCCTGCTCGTGACCGTGGAGGAGAACACCGGGATGGGCGGGTTCGGCGGAGCCGTCCTCGAAGCGCTGGCCGACCTCGACCTCGAGGTGCCGGTGCTGCGCCTCTCGATCCCGGACTGCTTCGTCACCCACGGGGCGACCCAGCGCCTCTTCGCCGACGTGGGTCTGACGCCCGAGGACGTCCGTGCGGCCGTCCTCGGCAGGCTGCGGGACCTCTCCGGCGAGGCGGAGCGTCCCGCCGAGGAGGAGCGGCATGGCGCGCGCGAGGGCCGACGTCGTCCTGACCTCTAGGGGGATGTTCGCCTCCCGCGAGCAGGCCCGGGCCGCGATCCTGGCCGGCGAGGTGCGCTCCGGCGGCGAGCGGGTCGTAAAGCCGGGCCAGCTGATCGAAGAGGACGCCGACCTGGAGGTCGCCGAAGCCCCCCGCTACGTCTCCCGCGGCGGCGTGAAGCTCGCGGCCGCGCTGGAGGCGTTCGGGGTCGAGGCGGCCGGCAAGCACGTGATCGACGTGGGGGCATCCACCGGTGGCTTCACCGACTGCGTGCTGCAGCGCGGCGCCGCGGCCGTCGCCGCCGTGGACGTGGGCTACGGCCAGTTCGCGTGGTCCCTGCGCAACGACCCCCGGGTCAGGGTCTTCGAGCGCACGAACATCCGCGATGCGGACCCCGACGCGATCGGGGCGCCGTTCGACCTGGCCGTGGTCGACGTGAGCTTCATCGGACTGGGGAAGGTGCTGCCGGCCGTCGCCGCGCTGCTCTCCGCCGAGGGCGAGGCCCTCGCCCTGGTGAAGCCTCAGTTCGAAGCGGGTAAGGGCCGTGTCGGTAAGAAGGGCGTGGTGCGGGAGGCGGCGGTACACCTCGAGGTGCTCGAACGCGTGCTGTCCGACGCGCGAGAGCAGGGCTTCGAGGTCCGGGGCCTGACGTTCTCGCCCATCACCGGGCCGGAAGGTAATATCGAGTTCTGGGTGCGCCTCGGTCGCGGCGGTCGTCCCGCCGCTGTGGACGTGGCGCGCGTCGTCGAAGCGGCGCACGCCGCGCTAGGGGGTCGTTAGGTTGCGCGTCCTGCTCGTGCCCAACACGGGCAACCCCAGGTCCGTCCAGGCCGTGCGAGAGCTGGCCGTGTGGCTGGTCTCAGGCGGCTGGGAGTCGGTGCTCGTCTCGGAGGACGCCGAGGCGGTGGGGCTGCCCGAGCACGGCGTGCCGCGCACCGGGATCGGCGTCCCCGCCCTGGCCGTGGCGCTGGGAGGGGACGGGACGATCCTGAAGGCGGTGCACCTGAGCGAGTCGGCCGACACGCCGGTCCTCGGCGTGAACCTCGGGCGGCTGGGCTTCATGTCCGGCGCCGACGCAGCGAGCATGCGCGAGGCGATCACCGACGCGCTCGCCGGCGACGTGCGTGTCGAGCGTCGCGCCACGCTCCAGGCCGAGGTCTCCATGGCGGGCAGGACGATGGGCCGCTTCCGCGCTCTGAACGAGGTCTTCGTCGGCCGAGGACCGACGGGCAGGGTGGTCGACGTGGCAGTGTCGGTGAACGGGTCGCCGCTGGTGCGCTTCCTGGCCGACGGCGTGGTCGTCGCGACGCCCACCGGTTCCACGGCCTACGCGCTCTCGGCCGGCGGTCCCGTTCTCGCGCCCGACGTCGGCGGGACGGTGGTCGTGCCCGTCGCGGCGCACACGCTGCGCTCCCGCCCGCTGGTCATCGGCCCGAGCGACCGGGTCGAGATCGCGTTCCCCAATCCGCTGCGGGCGAACGCGTGCGTGAGCGTCGACGGGGAGGCGATGCCGTGCCGGCAGGCGCTGGAGCGCGTCGCGGTCTGGCGCGGCGAGAGGGACGTAGCCCTGGTGAAGCACGACGGGCGCGGCTTCTACGACGTGCTGCGCGACGAGTTCCTCGGGGGGTAGCGTGCTCCAAGAGCTCCACGTTCGCGACCTCGCGCTGATCGAGGAGGCCTGGATCGAGCTGGGGCCGGGCATGACGGTGCTCACCGGCGAGACCGGAGCGGGCAAGACGGTGCTCGTCGGCGCGCTGAAGCTGCTGCTGGGAGAGCGGGCGGACTCCACCCTCGTGCGCCAGGGCGCGGCCGAGGCGCTCGTGGAGGGGCGCTGGTGCCGCGGCGGCGAGGAGAGGCTCGCGCGGCGGCGGCTGAGCGCCGACGGGCGCTCGCGCTGCGCGCTGGACGGTGAGATGGCCACCGTCGGCGCGCTCGCCGAGGCGTTGGGCCCGCTCGTGGACCTGCACGGGCAGCACGAGCACCAGGCGCTGCTCTCCGCGGCGCGGCACGCGGCCTACCTGGACCGGTTCGTCGGCGACGAGGCGGCGTCGGCCCTTCGCGCGTACCGTGACGCGTTCGACGCCCGCGCGGAGGCGGCCGACGGTCTCGAAGCGCTGCGGGCGAGCCTGGCCGACCGGGAGCGGCGACTCGACTACCTGCGCTTCCAGGTCACCGAGATAGCAGCGGCAGCGCCGGGCGAGGGAGAGGACGCCGCCATCGAGGCGACCCTGCCGGCGCTGCGCCACGGCGAGCGGCTCACCTCCGCCGCCGCCTCCGCGTACCGGGCGCTGCGGGAGGACGGGGGCGCCGTCGACAGCCTCGCGGCGGCCCGCCGGGTGCTCGCCGGAGTGGGCGGCATCGACCCGGCCCTCGATGCGCTCGCCGAGGAGCTCGAGGGCGCCGCGGCCTCTCTCGAGGAAGCCGCGTGGCAGCTGCGTTCGCGCGCAGAGGCGGTGGCACACGACCCGCGCGAGCTCGACGAGGCGGAGTCGCGGCTGGCCACGCTGCAGCTCCTCAAGAAGAAGTACGGTCCGACGCTGGCCGACGTCCTGCGCACGCGCGCCGAGGCCGAGGCGGAGATCTCCGGTCTCGAGTCCGCCGAGGAGGGCCTGCGTGCCGCCGAGGAGGGCCTGCGCGCCGCCGAGGAGGGCCTGCGCGCCGCGGGCGAGCGCCTGGCCGCGCTGCGCGGGGCCTCGTCCGGGCGCTTCACCGAGCTCCTCGCGGAGGCCGCCGGCGACCTCGCCATGACGCACGCGTCGTTCGACGTGGCCCTGGAGGACCTCCCGTTCGGGTCGTGGACCCGGGAGGGGCCGCAGCGCGTCGAGTTCACCTACTCGCCCGGTCCCGGACAGCAGCCGCGCCCCCTGGCCCGCATCGCGTCGGGAGGGGAGCTCTCGCGCGTGATGCTCGCGCTGAAGGGCGTGCTGGGCGCGGCGGACGACGTTCCGGTGATGGTCTTCGACGAGGTCGACGCCGGCGTGGGGGGCGCGACGGCCTCGTCCCTCGGGCGCCGGCTCGCCGAGCTGGCCCGCTCGCGGCAGGTGCTGGTGGTGACGCACCTCGCACAGGTGGCAGTCTACGCGGATGCCCACGTCGTGGTCGAGAAGAGCGTGGCCGGCGGGCAGGTCGTCACGGTGGTGCGGCCCGTCCTGGGCGAGGAGCGCGTGGAGGAGCTCGCCCGGATGCTCTCGGGCTCGGACTCCGACGCCTCCCTGGCGCATGCGCGCGAGCTCCTCGAGGGCGTCGGGCCCCCCGGCCCCGGCCGGGGCATCCAGGCCGCCGCGGGTGGTGCGTGATGCGCCATAGCGGCACCGCGCGGCTCGACCGCAGGACGAAGGACCTCGTGAAGCGCCTCGGCCGCGCCGACATCGCGATCGTGGACCACGAGGACATGGACCGCGTCAGCGCCGAGTCGCTGCTCGAGACCGGGGTGGAGGTCGTCGTCAACGCCGCCCAGTCGATCTCGGGGCTCTACCCCAACCTCGGGCCGCTCATCCTCGCCCGCGGAGGGGTAGTGCTCATCGATGAGGTCGGGCGGGAGGTCTTCGAGGCGGTGCGGGAGGGGGACACGGTCGAGGTCCAGGGCGAGTGCGTCTACCTCGACGGTGCCGAGGTGGCCCGGGGCACGCGGCTCACCGTCGCGGTCATCGAGGAAGCGATGGAGCGCGCCAAGGCGGGCATGGGAGAGCGGCTCGACGAGTTCGCGCGGAACACGCTCGAGTTCCTCGCCAAGGAGAAGGCCCTGCTCACAGACGGTACCGGCATTCCTGCCATCCGCACCGCGCTGAAGGACCGGCACGTGATGGTCGTCGTGCGAGGGTACGACTACCGCGAGGACATGCGCGCGCTGAAGCCCTACGTCCGCGAGATGAGGCCCGTGCTCGTAGGCGTGGACGGCGGCGCGGACGCGCTGCTCGAGGCGGGCCTCACGCCCAGGATCATCCTCGGCGACATGGACTCGGTCTCCGACGAGGCGCTGCGCTGCGGCGCGGAGCTGGTCGTGCACGCCTACCCCGACGGCCGCTGCCCCGCACAGGAGCGGCTCGAACGGCTGGGGATCGAGCACGTCGTCTGGCCCCTCGGCGCCACCAGCGAGGACCTCGCGCTGCTGCTGGCCTACGAGTCGGGCGCCGACCTGATCGTGGCCGTGGGCATGCACGACAACCTGCTCGAATACCTCGACAAAGGGCGAAAGGGCATGGCCTCGAGCTTCCTCACCAGGTTGAAGGTGGGGCCGAAGCTCGTGGACGCCAAGGGAGTGAACAAGCTGTACCGCACCACCGTCGGCCCGTCGCACCTGCTGCTGCTGGTCGCCGCGGCGCTCGCGGCGGTCAGCGCCCTCGTGATGATCTCGCCGTACGCGAGGACGTTCCTCGCCCTCGTGCTCCTGCGCGTGCGGGCATGGGCGGGGCTGTAGGGGGACGGGCGGCTCGCGGGGAGCCGCGCGCAGCGGGGCGGCGGGCCGGCGGTGTAGACTGGATGCCGGTCGCGGGATGGGAAGGCCGCCGTGTTCAACCTCAGGTACCACATCGCGTCGCTCGTCGCCGTCTTCCTGGCGCTCGCCGTCGGGTTGCTGCTCGGCGGGGTCGTGGTGGAGCGCGGCACCCTGGACCGGCAGCGCGACTCGATCGTCAAGAGCCTGCGCGACGACTTCGAGCGGCTCTCGGCGGAGAACCGCGAGCTGAGCGGGAGGGCGGAGCGTCACGAGCGCTTCGCCGAGGAGCTGCTGCCCGGTCTGCTCGCCGGCCGCCTGGCCGGCCGGAGCGTCGTGATCCTCGTGGACCCCTCCCGCCGGGACGTGTCCCGGCCGGTACGTGACGCTGTCCGCGCCGCCGGGGGCGAGCCGGTGACGGTGCGGTTGCGCTTCGAGGGGTTCGGCCTGGACGAGACCGGCCTCGCCTCGGCCCTGCCGGGCCTGCCGGAGGGCGACGCCGCCGCGCGCGCGGGCGCGCTCGCCGACGCGCTCGCGGCCGAGTGGCTGGCCGATGCTCCTCGGCCGGTCACGGAGAAGCTGCGGCTGGCCGGCGTCTTCGACGGCGACGAGCTGCCCGAGGGTCCTCCCGCCGCCGTCGTGGCGGCCGCCTCCTGGCAGACCGAAGACGGCGAGCAGCGGGCCGACGCGGTGGCCGAAGCGTTGCTCGCCCGGATGGCCGCCGGCGGCGTGCCCGTGGCGGCGGTGGAGGTCACGGGAGCGGACACGGGGTGTGTGCGGGCCGCGGTGGCCGAGGGGCTGCCGGCCGTCGACCACGCTGACACGCCGGAGGGCGCGGTGTCGCTCGTGTGGGTGCTCTCGGGGAGGGCCGAGGGCTACTTCGGCGTGCGGTCCGGGTCGGACGCGGCGTTCCCGAAGTTGGCCGAGTAGCGCGTCTCACCCCCGGCGTTCCGCCGCGAGCATCGCGAGCGCGCGGAGCACGTCGGCGAACTGGCGCCCGCGGTGCAGGAAGCCGGCGAGGTCTCGTCCCGTCGCGGCATGCGACATGTCCACGTCGATCTCCCTCACCCGGAGTCCGGCGCGCAGCACGCGCACGGTCGTCGCCACCTCGAGCCCGAAGCCGGGCGCGGGCGGCCCGGCCGCCTGCAGCGCGGCCGAGTCGAGCGCGCGCTGGCCGGAGAGCGGGGCGCGCGGCTCCCAGCCGGTGAGGCGACGGATGCCCCATCGCGCCAGCCGCACAACGAGCCCGAACCCGCCGCTGCGGGGAGGTCTCGGCAGCACCGCCACGGCCATGTCGGCGCGGCCCGCGAGCACGGGCTCCAGGAGAAGCGCCGCATGCGCGGCCGACCCGCCCAGGTCGCCGTCGAGCAGCAGCACCGCGTCCGGGCCGCCTTCCTCTCCGGCGCCGGCGGCCGCCAGCCCGGCAGCCACCGCACCCCCCTTGCCGGCGTTGCGCTCGAGGCGCACGACCTCGGCTCCTGCTCCCGCCGCGGCGTCGGCCGTCCCGTCCGTCGACCCGTCGTCCACCACGATCACCCGTGCGACGCCGGTTACGGCGCCGGCGGCGGCCACCGTGGCCGCGATGCGCGGGGCCTCGTCCCGGGCCGGGATGACCGCCACCACGCGAGGTCCGCGGTCCTCAGACGTCACGGGGTGTCCTCCCCAGGATGCGGCGCGCGAAGCGTCCGGCCAGGCGGTGGCCGGCAGCGACCTCGGGAACGCGCATGAGCGTCGCGCCCCCGTACGAGACGCCGAGGCCCAGCCCGCCCGCCAGCGCGATCTGGCCAAGGAGCGCGAAGCCCCTGGGCGAGCCGGTCGCGCGCACGGCCGCCAGCGCGACCAGGCCGCCGGCGAGCGAGGCGAGCAGCATCCTGGCCACGCTCGACGCGATCCCCCGCGTGTCGAAGCCGCCGATGCGCCTGCGCAGGATGAGTGCGAGGACCACGACGTGGGCGCCGTAGAAGACCGCGTCGGAGATCGGGATGCCCACGAGGCCGAGCCCCGGCCAGCCCGCCGCGCCCGAGGTCAGCACGGCGTACATGCCGATGTGCGCCGGAAGCAGCACCGCGTTCGTGACCATCGGCGTCTTGGTGTCCTGCGTCGAGTAGAAGGTCTTGAGCACGAACATGAACGCGGCGAAGAAGAAGAGCCCCGCTGCCCACCAGGACAGCACCGCGGCGACCAGGGGGACGTCCCCCTCGCCGAAGCGGCCCGCGCGGTACAGCGTGATCAGCGGGTTGGCGAGCGCGATGAGCATCGCGGCCATCGGGATGACCAGCGCGCCGGTCGCGCGCAGCCCCTTGGCGAAGGTCGCCTTGAACGACGCCCAGTCCTTCCGGTCCGCGCTGGCCGAGAGCTCGGGGAAGACCGCGGTCGCGAGCGCCACCGCGAAGATGCCGTAGGGGAGCTGGTAGAACATCCACGCGTAGAGCAGCGCGGCGGGGCCGCCGCTGCCGGTCTCGAACGCGTACGCGTTGCGGAACGAGATCGCGACGAGGTTTATCACCACGTAGCCCACCGTCGGTCCCATCATCCGTACCATCTTGCGGACCCCGGGGTGGTGCAGGTCGATCCTCGGCATCCAGCGGATGCCGGTCCTGCGCATGCTCGGCACCTGCACCGCCGCCATGACGATGACGCCCAGCGTCGTCCCGATCGCCAGCGCCGGGATCGCCAGTGGGGAGTCCGCGCGGCTGAGGGGCACGTACACGGCGAGGAGCGTAACGATCACCACGACGTTGTTGAAGATCGGCGCGACGGCTGGCGCGAGGAAGCGGCGGTAGGAGTTGAGCACGCCGGTGAAGACCGCCATCGCGCCGTAGAAGACGATCTGGATCGCGAAGAAGCGGAAGAGGAACGTGGCCAGGCGCGCCTCCTCCGGGGCGATGCGGAACGTCTGCGTACGCACGAACGGCTCGGCCCACACCGTGCCCACGAGCGCCACCGCTCCGAGTGCGAGCACCGTCACGTTGAGCACCGAGGACGCGAAGCGCCATGCGTCCTCGTCGCTCTCGCGCTGCTGACGCTCGATGAAGACCGGGATGAACACCGAGGAGAGCACGCCCCCGGCCACCAGCTCGAAGATCATGTTGGGGATGTTGTTGGCGACGCTGTACGAGGACGCCAGCAGCGTCACGCCGAGCGCGTACGCGATCGCCCACGCGCGCACGAAGCCGGTGACCCGTGAGACCGTCGTGGAGACCGACATGGACGCGGTCGAGCGCGCGATGGAGGGTGCTGCCAGCAGGGGCCTCCCTGGTCGGGGTGAGGAGCCGAACCGATTGTAGCCGAGGAGCGCCCGCCTCGCCGACAGGCCCGCCACCCTGCCGCCGGGGTCGCCGCGCCCCCGAGCGGCCGGCGCGGCTGGGCTATACTCTGCGCGGATGCCGGGCCGTTTCGGGCGCCGGGCACCTCTGCCGGAGGGACCCGTGATCCTGCCGTTCGCCACATCGCCGCCGCCCCTGGACTTCACCGGCGAGGAGGTCCCGCCGCTGCTCCAGGCGCGTCTGGCCGACCTCGAGCCGGTCCTCGCCGTCGTCTACCGGCTGCGGGTGGAGGTGCTGGCCGCCTTCGCGCTGGTGGCGGCCGTCGTCGTGATCTCCGGCCTGGCGGCCGGCCTTGGTGGCCGCATCCGCCGCCCGGCCGCCTGGCGGCTCGCGTTGCTCGCGGTCCTCGCGTTCCCCGCCGCCTCGGTGACGATGTTCCTGCTCGTGCCGCGACCGGGTACGGTCGGACTCTTCCTCCTCGCGCTGGCGGGCGCCTGGGCCGTGCTCTTGGCCGCCTCGGCCGCGCTGGCCGTACTCCGCGGGCCGAGGAGGGCGCTGACGGCGCTGCTCCTCGGCACCGCTGCCGCGATGCTCGCGGACCAGTGGCTCGGCGGCCCGGTCGCCCCGTTGAGCGTGCTCAGCTACTCGCCGCTTGACGGGGTGCGTTTCTACGGGCTCGGCAACGAGGGGGCGGCGGTGCTCTTCGGTTCGGGGCTGCTCGGCGCGGGGCTGTGCTGCGACGGCGCGCCCCCCGGCGCGCGCAGGGACGTGCTCGTCCGCCTCGCGCTGCCGCTCGTCGGCGCGTCGGTCGTGCTCACGTCGGCGGCTCCCGGCCTGGGTGCGAACGTCACCGTGGCGCTGTGGGCGACGGCGGGGTTCGCCGTGGCGGCCCTGCTCGCGAGGGGGCGTGCGATCGGCTGGAGGGAGGCGGCCGCCGCCTCGGCGGTCGCCGCGCTCACGGTCGTCGCGCTCGCGGCGCTCGACCTGGCCCGCGCCGATGGCGGCACGCACCTGGCCCGGTCGCTGCGCGCGTTCGGCGACGGCGGGGTCTCGGCGCTGCTGCCGATGATCGCCGCCAAGGTCGCGATCAACCTGCGGGTGCTGACGGCGACCCCCGGCTCCCTGGTCGTGCTGGCGGCGATGGGCTGGTTCGCCTACGCGCTGCGGCGTCCCTCGCCGCGTCTGGCGGGGCTGCTCGCGCCGAGGCCGGTCCTGCGCGCCTCGCTGGTCGGGGCGCTCGTCGGCTCGGCGCTCGGGATGGTGACGGAGGACTCGGGCGTCGCCATCCCCGCGCTGGTGCTGCTCTACGCCGGCGGCGTGCTGGCCTACGCCGCGGCGATGCCGGCGGCATGCCCCGGGGCCGAGGCGCCGGCGAGGACCGCCGCGGGCGAGGGGAGCGGCGGCCGCGGAGAGGGAGTCGAGGGGGTGGGCGAGTGAGCGGCGCGCCGCTCGTGGCCGGTCTCCTCGGCCTTGCCGCCTTCGCGGCCTGGGTCGTGCCCGCCGTCGTGGTCCGGTGGGCGCTGCCCGGTCTCGAGCGGCGGGCGCGGGTGCGGAACCACAGGGGACGGGAGGTCCCGCTCGGCCTGGGCGCCGCGTGGCTGCTCGCGGCGTTGGCGCTGGCCGAGACGGAGGCGGTCGGATCCCTGCTGACCTGGGCCGGACTTCGTCGGGCAGGCAGCCACCTCTCGGCCTTCGGGGGGTTCTCGAGCGCCATCGTGCCTCTCGGGCTGGTCGCGGGCGCTTTCGCGTTCGGACTGCTCGACGACGCGTTCGGCGACTCCCGGTCCAAGGGCCTGCGGGGTCACCTCCGCGAGCTCGGCCGGGGGAGGGTGACGACCGGGACGCTCAAACTCGTCGGTCTCGCGTCGCTGTCCGCGATCTACGCCGTCAGGGCAGTCGGGTCCCGGGCGGCCGGGGACGCCGCTCCGCCCTCCGCGGGCAGACTGGTCGCCTGGCTGACGGCGGCCGCGGTGATCGCGCTGTCCGCGAACCTGGTGAACCTGCTCGACCTGCGTCCGGCGCGCGCGCTCAAGGGCTACCTGCTCGTCGGGCTGCCGGCGGCCGGTCTGGCCGGCGCGCTCGTCTCGGGAGGACGGAGCCTGCCGGCCGGCGGCCTGGGCCGGGGAGCCGTCGCGGCCGTCCTCCTCGCGGGTCCCGCTCTCGCCGTGTGGCGCTACGACGCCGGCGAGCGCGGCATGCTCGGCGACGCGGGGGCCAACGCAGCGGGAGCGCTGGCCGGCTACGCGGCCGCGCTCGGGCTGCCGATGCCGTGGCTCGCCGTCTGGGCCGCGGTGCTGCTGGGGCTCAACCTGCTCTCGGAGCGCGTGTCGTTCTCGGCGCTCATCGAGCGCAACCGGCTGCTGCGCGCTCTGGACGGCCTGGGCAGGCCGGGGATCGCAGGGCCGGGGGCGGCGCCTTCGGGGACGCGTCCCGATCGGCCCCCCGACGCGGGCGCGTAGCGGTATCATATGCCCGGACCGCAGGCAGGCGATCGGAGGCATCGGGACGTATGACGAGACACATCTTCGTGACCGGGGGCGTCGTAAGCTCGCTGGGAAAGGGCATCACCGCCGCCTCGCTCGGGCGCCTGCTGAAGTCCCGCGGTCTGAAGGTGAGGATCCAGAAGCTCGACCCGTACCTCAACGTCGACCCGGGCACCATGAGCCCGTTCCAGCACGGGGAGGTCTTCGTCACCGACGACGGTGGCGAGACGGACCTCGACCTCGGTCACTACGAGCGCTTCATCGACGAGTCGCTCTCCCGTGACTCCAACGTCACGGCCGGCTCCATCTACCAGACGATCGTCACGCGCGAGCGCCGGGGCGACTTCCTCGGCGCGACCGTGCAGGTGATCCCGCACGTCACGAACGAGATCAAGGAGCGCGTCAAGCGCCTCGCCGAAGAGGGCGACCCGGACGTGATCATCACCGAGGTGGGCGGGACGGTCGGCGACATCGAGTCGCTGCCGTTCCTGGAGGCGATCCGCCAGCTCCGGCGCGACCTCGGCCGCGAGAACGTGTGCTACATCCACGTGACGCTGGTGCCGTGGATCGCCGCGAGCCAGGAGCTCAAGACGAAGCCAACGCAGCACTCCGTCCAGGAGCTGCGCTCGATCGGCATCCAGCCCGACTTCATCGTGTGCCGCTCCGACCGGCCGATCGACGCGTCGATCCGGCGTAAGATCGCGCTGTTCTGCGACGTCGACCCGCGCGCGGTCATCTCCGCCCCGGACGCGCGCTCCATCTACGAGGTGCCGCTCACGCTCAACCAGCAGGGCCTCGACGAGATGGTGATGGAACGCCTCGGACTGCCCCACGACGGCGTGGACCTGTCCGAGTGGGAGCGGTTCGTTCGCCACGGCATGTCCCTGCCCGACACGGTCGAGATCGGGCTCGTGGGCAAGTACGTGCAGCTCCCGGACGCGTACCTGTCCGTGTGCGAGGCGCTCGACCACGCCGGGATCCACCACGACCACAAGGTCAAGGTGCACTGGGTGGACGCCGAGAGCCTCACGCCCGAGGAGGTCGACCAGATCCTGACCAAGATGCACGGCATCCTCGTGCCGGGCGGCTTCGGGATCCGGGGCATCGAGGGCAAGATCCGCGCGGCCAAGTTCGCTCGCGAGAACGGGGTGCCGTACCTCGGCATCTGCCTCGGGATGCAGGTGGCGGTCTGCGAGTTCGCGCGGCACGTCGCGGGGTTGGAGGGGGCGAACTCCACCGAGTTCGACCCCGTCACCCCCAGCCCGACGATCGACCTCATGCACGACCAGCACGAGCTCGCCGATATGGGCGGCACGATGCGGCTGGGGACCTACCCCTGCAAGCTCCGGCCGGGGACCAAGGGCCGCGAGGCCTACGGAGAGGACCTGATCTACGAGCGTCACAGGCACCGGTACGAGGTGAACAACGCGTACCGCGAGCGGCTGGCCGAGGCCGGGCTCGTGATCTCGGGGACCTCGCCCGACGACCGCCTCGTCGAGATGGTGGAGCTTGCGGAGCACCCGTGGTTCCTCGGCTTCCAGGGCCACCCCGAGTTCAAGAGCCGCCCCACGCGCCCCGCGCCGCTGTTCCGCGACTTCATCGGGGCGGCCGTCGCGCGCAAGAGCGAGAGCCGGGAGTAGCGCGTGGCTGCGCGGCGGGCCGAGGAGACCGCCGAGGACCGGCTGTTGCGCACGTTCCTCGAGCTGGTGAGGATCGACAGCCCCTCAGGGCGCGAGAGCGCTGTCGCCGACTACTGCGAGGACGCCCTCGCGGCGGCGGGGATGGCCGTGACGCGCGACGACAGCGCGCGGATGACCGGCTCGGACACCGGCAACCTCGTCGCGACCCTGCCCGGCACGGCGGCCGGCGTCGCGCTCGTGCTGTCCGCGCACATGGACTGCGTGCAGCCGTGCGAGGGCGTCGAGCCCGTCGTCGCCGACGGGTTCGTGACCTCGGCGGGGGAGACCGTGCTCGGCGCCGACGACAAGGCCGGGATCGCGGCGATCATCGAGCTGGTCAGGCGCATCACGGCGGACCGGCGGCCGCATGCCGGGATCCGCGTCGTGCTCACGGTGGCCGAGGAGATGGGGCTGGTGGGCGCCAAGGCGCTCGACGCGGCGCTGCTCGCGGGCGACGTCTGCCTCGTCCTGGACGCCGACGGCTCCCCGGGGGAGATCGTGGTGAGCTCTCCGACGCACTACACCTTCTCGGCCGCCTTCCGCGGGCGTTCCTCCCATGCGGGAGTGGCCCCGGAGGCGGGCGTCTCGGCGATCGCCATGGCCTCCCGCGCGGTGTGCGCGATGCCGCTGGGCCGCCTGGACGCCGAGACGACGGCGAACGTGGGCACGGTGGTCGGCGGAAGCGCCACGAACGTCGTGCCCGCCGAGGTCACCCTGACGGGGGAATGCCGCTCCCGCGACCGCGACCGCGTGGAGCGGGTCCGCGAGGCGATGGACCGCGCGCTCCGCGAGGCCGCGTCGGAGGCGGGGGGCGGCGTGGAGGTCTCCTGGCGCCTCGAGTACGAGGGGGTGACGTTCGCCGAGGACGACCCCCGCCTGCGGCTCGTCCGGCGCGCCTGCCGCCGTTCGGGTCTGGAGCCGCGGGCGATCGCGACCGGCGGGGGCAGCGACGGCAACATCTTCTCCTCGGTGGGCGTCCCGACGATCGTGCTCGCCTGCGGGATGAGCGGCGTGCACTCCACCGGGGAGACGCTGCGGATCGGCGACCTGGGCAGACTGGCCGTTCTGCTGGAGGCGGTGGTCGCCGAGGCGGCCGGAGGTCCCTGATGCGGCTGGTGAGCGGCGTCGTCACCGGTGTCGTCTCGGAGCCCGAGGGCATCCAGTACGTGCGGGTCGCGCTCGACGGAGGGGAGACCCTGCCGGAGCCCGCCGTGTGCTACGTCGCCCTCACGGGACGGTGCCGGGTCGACGAGCGGGTCGTGGTGAACACGACCGGCGTGGATCTGGGACTGGGCACCGGCGCTCTGCACTTCATCGTCGCGCGGGTCGGGGGGCACGGGAGGGAGTCGCTCGACTCGCCCTCCGGCGGCCACGTGATGAAGCTGCGCTACACCCCTCTCCAGATCGACGTGCTCGCCGTGGAGGAGGAGGAGAGCCCCCACCACGACGTCATGCGCTCGGCCCGCTCGCTGGAGGGCATGCCCGTGGTGTGCTGCGGGCTGCACAGCCAGCTCCCGCACGCCGCCGCTGCCGTCAAACGGGCGCTGGGGTCCTCGCGCGTGGCCTACGTCATGACGGACCAGGCGGCCCTTCCCATCGCGCTGTCCGACCTCGTCCGAGCCTGCCGTGCGGCCGGCCTGGTCGATGCCATCGTCACATGCGGGCAGGCGTTCGGCGGGGAGCTGGAGGCCGTGAACCTCCACAGCGGGCTGCTCGCTGCGCGGCACGCCGCCGGGGCGGATGTGGCCGTCGTCGCGATAGGCCCGGGCGTCGCGGGCACCGCCACACCGCTCGGGCACGGCGGCGTGGCCCAGGGCGAGGCGGTGAACGCCGCCGCCTGCCTCGGTGGAGAGCCGGTCGCGGCGTTGCGCCTCTCGTTCGCCGACGAACGCCCTCGTCACCGCCCCGTCAGCCACCACACCCTCACCGCGCTGTCCACGGTGGCCCTCGCTCCGGCGCGCGTCGCGCTGCCCACGCTGCCGGCGGCGGCCGCGGCCGAGGTGGAGCGGGTCCTCGAGGACGCGGGGGTGTGGGTGCGGCACCGGCTCGAGCGGGCCGGCGTCACGCCCGAGGACCTGCCGGACACGCGGGGTGTGGAGGTGCGTACGATGGGCCGTCCGGTCGCCGAGGACCCGGCCTTCTTCGCCGCCGCGGCCGCCGCCGGGGAGGTCGCCGCGCGGCTGGCGGCGGACTGAGCCGTCCCTCCGGGTCGACGGCGTCGTCTCTCGGACCGAGTGCGAGCCCGCCCCGCCCGGTCTCGCCCGAAGGAAGCTCCGGGAAAGCTCTGCTGAACCCGTCAGAGCCGCGCGTCACGTGGGTATCCACGACTAGTCGAGGCGGCGCCGCCACCGGCCGCGGACGTGCGGGGGGATCAGAATGGCTCGCTATCGATGGTGCAGCTTCTGCACGCATGCGTTCTCGGAGGAGGAGCTCGCCGAGGACGAGTACGGATTGCCGTCCTGCCCCTACTGCGGGGCGTCGGGGATGTACCTGAGGGTCTGGAACGCGGTGAGGAGCCTCTACCCCGACCTTCCGGAGGAGCCGGCGTCGGGCCGCAGGTACCGCCTCATCGAAGCGCCACACGTCGCCGGGGTGGGGACCCCGCCGGAGACCCGCACGGGAACCGACGCGACGTTCGTGCACTGAGCAGGCGGGACGTCCGCCCCCGATTCGGAGGTCGTGATGGATCGAGAGAACGAGACCCGCGCGCCCGGTCCCGGGGAACCCGAGGAGCGCGAAGGGCGGGTGACCACGCCGGAGGAGGAGCGGCGGGAGTGGATCGACGAGGACCTCGCGGCCGATCCCGAGTACCGGCGGGCGCAGCGCGAGGCGGGCGGCGACGCCACCACTCCGATGACCGGGAGGGTCCCCGTAGGGGAGGTCCCACCGCTGGAGGAGCGGCCGGAGCCCGGCGACCTCTCGGACGAGATACCGTCGACGGCGCGCAACGCGCCCGGGACCGTCGACGACATCCCTTTGTCGCTCGGGGATGACAGGCCGGGGTACAAGCCGCCGCTCGAGCCGCTCGCCACGGGCGACGAGGAGACGGACCTGTGGCAGATGCAGCAGCCGCTCATCGACGAGGACCGGGAGACCAGCGTGCATCTGGAGGGCTTCTCGGAGGAGGAGGCCGAGCACGTCATGGAGGTGTCCGGAGACGACGCCGAGCCGCAGGCGCAGGGGTACAGCGTCACCGGCTCCCCGTTCGGTCCCGATCACGGCGGCTTCCGCGAGCGGCGGGAGGGCGAGGGCGGCCGGCGAGCGAAGCCGCGCGAGGAGGATGCCGAGGAGCCGCGCGAGCCCGAGCCCCCCGTCGGCGAGGGGTCGGAACCCGGGGGTGAGTAGCGGCTCCGGGGCGTCGGCCCCCCGGAGGGAGGAGCCGGTCCGGAGGGACCGGGATCCGCGCGGCCGCCGTATAATCGGTCGCATGGAGCGTCTGGTGGATGAGTTCCTCGGTCATCTCGGGGTGGAGCGCGGCGCGTCCCGGCACACGCTGGACGCGTACCGGCGCGACCTCGGGGCGTACGCGGCGTTCCTTGAGGAGCGGGGCGTCAGCTCCCCCGACGCGATCCGGCGCGAGGACCTCACGGCCTTCATCGCCTCGCTCCAGGCCCGCGCGCTGGCGCCTTCCACGGTGGCGCGGCGGGTGGCGTCGCTGAAGAGCTTCCACAAGTATCTGGTGCGCGAGGGGATCACGGACAACCACCCTTCCGCGTCGCTGCCCCTGCCGAGGACCCCGCTGCGGCTGCCCGACGTGGTGAGCGTCGAGGACGCCGAGAGACTCCTCTCCCAGCCCTTCCCCGCCGACGCGGCGGGACTGCGGGACCGCACGATCCTCGAGGTGCTGTACGGCTGCGGCCTTCGGGTCAGCGAGCTGGTGGGGCTGGACGTGGGCGATGTCGACCTGCGCGAGGGCTTCCTTCGCGTGCTGGGCAAGGGTTCCAAGGAGCGCGTCGTCCCGATCGGCGGCGCGGCGGCGCTCGCGGTGGAGGAGTACTTGCGGCTGGGCCGCCCGCACCTGCGGCCGGCGAAGACCTCGATGCGCCAGGACCCCTCCGCGCTCTTCCTCAGCAGGAGGGGGAGGAGGCTGACACGGCAGTCGGTCTTCGGCATGGTGCGCCGGTACGGCGGCGTCGTCGGGCTCGAGCTCCACCCGCACACGTTGCGCCACTCGTTCGCCACGCACATGCTGGAAGGTGGCGCGGACCTGCGGTCGCTGCAGGAGATGCTGGGGCACGCCGACATCGCCACGACGCAGGTCTACACCCACGTGGACCGCCGGCATGTGCGCGAGGAGTACCTGTCCACCCATCCGAGGGCGAGGCTGAGATGAGCGTGCTCGAGACGGAGGCGAAGCCGGTGGGGTCCGGAGGCGGGGACGGCGGCGACCGCACCCGTGTCGCGACGGGCGCCGAGCCGCCCGAGGGGCGTCATCGCGGGGCGCTGCGCGCGCTCGCCCGGGCCGTGCCTTGGGCGGTCGGCGCGGCGCTGGGCGTCGCCGCCGGCGCCTACCTGACCGCGGTCGGAGGGGCGGGAGCGCCGGGTGCGAGCGCCCTGGACGCCTGGGTCGACCTCGTGGCGCTCCCGGCCCTGGCCTTCGCGGCGATGCTCGCGGCGCATCTGCTGCTGCAGGGGGCCGCGGCGCTCATTCGCCGGCTGCGGCCGCCGCGCGGCGGCGCCTGAGGAGCCGGCGCGCGACCAGTCCGAGCACGACGATCGCGGCGACCGGGATCGCGGAGCCCATCACGAGCACGACCATCGCGTTGAACGAGCCGACGAAAGCGCGCACGCCCTGGCGGAACGCGTCCGCGACGCCCCAGTCGGTCCCCGCGGGCTGGACGATGCGCTCCGGTCCGACGAGCTCGACGGTGACGGCGGACAACGCGGCCTGGCGCTCGAGGTGGTCGATCCGGGCCTGCATCGCCTCGGCCTCGCCGCGCACGCGGGCGAGCTCGCGCTCTACGGCGAGCATCTCGTCGACCTTCTCCGCCTTCTCGAACATCTCGCGCAGCCGCTTCTCCTCGGCGCGCAGGTTCTGCAAGCGGGCCTTGAGGTCGACGTGCTGCTGGGTCACGTCGGACGCGTCCTCGGACTGGCGCAGCACGCGACCGATCCCGGAGGCCTCCTCCACGAAGCGCTCGAAGCGGGCGACGGGTACGCGGACCGTGACGTAGGCGGAAAGCGGCCGGCGCTCCGAGGAGTCCTCGCGGTAGACCGGGACGTCCGGCTCGTCGGCGAGCCGCAGCGCCTCGATGAACGCCTCGTGCTTGCCGGCCAGCGCCCGGATGGAGGAGACCGCCTCCTCGACGTCCTCGACGCGCACGAGCATGCTCTTGGTGCGCACGATCATCCGGTCGGCCGATGTCGCGGCCGCCTGCCCATCGGAGCCGGCGTCCTTCTCGCCCGCGAGCGGACCCTCCTGTGTCGAGCCTCCAGCCGAGGGGTCCTCCACCGGATGCCGGGCCCTGCCGTCGTCGGGGTAGGCCGGGTCGCCCGCCATGCCGAACGGGCCCTCGGCGGGTGCCGGGGCGGGCTCCGGCGACGAGTCGGTCGAGTCCTCGCCTCCGCCGCCGATCAGCCGGAACTCCTCGTTGAGGGCCGTGCACCCGGCCGCGGCGAGGAGCAGCGCTCCCAGCAGCAGCGCCGCCGGGAACCCCCATGTCCGTCCCGTATTCGCCTTCCGTCGCATCGCGCGCCTCCTCGCCGCGGCCCACACCGGGCCTCACCCGAACGAAAGACGCCCCCGCCTCAGCGAGGCAAGGGGCGTCCGTCGCGCATCCAGCGGCGCGCCGTCAGCCGAGATCCCTCTTGTCCTGCTCGGCCTTCTTGAGCTGGCTCGCGGCATACGCGGCGAGAGCCACGCCCAAGGCGACGACGACGAAGAAGGCCGCGACGAGCGTGTTGAAGAGCGGGCTCGCGATGTTCGTGGTCATCGGGGTCGTTCACCTCCATCGGCCCATCCGGCTCGATCTCGATTGTACGTCGGGACACGAGCTGCGGGCAACGGCGGCGCGCCGCCGAGACCGCGAGGACGCGCCCCCGCCGGCGGTCCTCGGCCTCCTTATTCCGCTGTCAACGCTCCGATTCCTGCCTGCGTCCCTTCAGACGCTCGGAGCGCCCGGCGGGTTCGTGGCCGCGCGGAGGGGATGCCGCGCACGGTCCGCGAGGGGCTGTGTGGGATGAATTCCCATGAAAGTGTTGAAAAGTGGGATGAAGTGGAATACAGTGTGACGAGGTCGGCCCGCGAAGGGGCGCAGGACCGGTACCCGGCGGAGCGAGAGGGAGGGAGCGAGAGGATGTTCCTCGGCGAGTACCAGCACACGCTGGACGCCAAGGGCCGCGTCTCGCTGCCCGCGAAGTTCCGCGCCGAGACGACGGGGAAGCTGGTCATCTCCAAGGGCTTCGAGGGCTGCCTCTACGTCTATCCGGCCGAGGAGTACGCGGGCTTCGTCGAGCGGCTGATGAGCCGGGACGACTTCAACGCCCGGTACCGCAAGGTGAGGCGCTTCTTCACCTCCGGAGCGGTGGAGACGGAGCTCGACTCGGCGGGGCGGATCACGCTGCCGCCGGTGCTGAGGGAGTACGCCGGTCTCGCGAAGGACGTGCAGGTCACCGGGAACGGGGACCGCATCGAGTTGTGGGACGCGGAGAAGTGGGCGGCCTACAACGGCGACACGACCGAGCACATCGAGGAGGATGCCGAGGAGCTGTCCGAGGCCGGACTCCTGTAAGGCGTTGACAATGGAATACCGGCACACCCCAGTTTTGCTGGCCGAGGTCACGCAGCACCTACCGTTGCAGCCAGGTTCCGTGATCGTCGACTGTACCTTAGGCGGGGCAGGACACGCGAGGCGGATCCAGGAGCTTGTCGAGCCCGGCGGAGTCCTTGTCGGGATCGACAGAGACCGAGCCGCAATAGACGCAGCACGATCCGTACTACGCCTCGGCCAGCAAGCCATCCTCCTGCAGGGCGACTTCGGGGAGCTCGACGAGCTCCTCACCCGTGCGGGGATCGCGTACGCCGACGGGATCCTGATGGACCTCGGCGTCTCGTCCCCGCAACTCGACGCGGCGGAGAGGGGATTCAGCTACCGCGACGACGCCCCGCTCGACATGAGGATGGACCCCGGCGGCGGGGGGATCACCGCCGCGGAGGTGGTGAACACCTACTCCCAGGAGGAACTCGCGCGGATCATCCGCGAGTTCGGCGAGGAACGGTGGGCCCCGCGCATCGCAGCACACATCGTAGCAGCGCGGGGCCGTCGTCCCATCCTCACCACCCTACAGCTCGCGGACATCGCGAAGGAGGCGATCCCGGCGGCGGCGCGCAGGACGGGACCCCACCCGGCGCGCCGGACGTTCCAGGCGCTGCGGATGGAGGTCAACCGCGAGCTCGAGGCGCTCGAGCGCGGACTCGAGGCCGCCGTGCGCTGGCTGCGGGCGGGAGGGCGGGTGGCGGTCATCAGTTACCACTCGCTGGAGGATCGCATCGTCAAGCGCGCCTTCGCGGCGCTGGCGCGGGGGTGCACGTGTCCGCCCGGCCTGCCGGTGTGCAGGTGCGGGCAGGTGCCGGTGGTCCGCATCGTCACGCCTCGGCCGGTGGTGCCCACCGCCGAGGAGGTAGCACGCAACCCGCGGTCACGCAGCGCGAAGCTGCGGGTCGCCGAGAAGGTGTAGCCGAGGCTTCTCGCGCGTACGCGCGCGAGCGGCAGGTGCGAGGGAGGCGAGAGCCATGGCCGTGGCGGCGAGGAGGACGCCCGCCGAGCAGCCGGCGAGGCCGCGGCTGGCCCTCGTCCCGCCGCCCCGCGGGAGTGGCGCCCGCGGGGCGGCGCGCGCCGAGGAAGCGAGGTGGCGCTCGGGCTTCCGCACCTATGTCGTCGTGCTCGCGGCGTTAGCCGCCGTCGCGTGCGGCCGGCTCGTGCTGACCACGCGGGCAGCGGAGGCCTCGCTGGTCTCCGTCGCGATCACCGACGACATCAAGGCCGAGCGGATCGCCGGGGGCGACCTCGAGGTCTCCAGGAGCAGCCTCGCGGCGCCCTCCCGCATCCGTGACATAGCGGGAGAGAGCCTGCAGATGGTCGAGCCGCGCCGGGTCGACTACCTCGACCTGCCGGCC
>JACUUM010000008.1 GCA_014859305.1 Coriobacteriia bacterium | reverse complement strand
CGCGGCCCCATAGAGCGCGCCGATGTAGGCGTAGGGCAGCGCGAAGACCGAGTGCTCGAACTTCACGAGCTCGAGGAAGATGCGGGCCTTGCCCCAGAGGCCCTTCGGGGTCTGCGCGCCGGGCGGCATTCGCCTCGCGGCCGACTCGTCGACCTCCGCGCGCAGCGGCAGCGGTTCGCGGCGCACGCCGTCGCCGCGCGCCTGCCGCTCGCGCTCGCTCACAGGCCGAGCTCGCCCCACATCTCGTCGACGCGTACCTTGACCTCGGGCGTCATCCGCATCGCCTCGGGCCACTCGCGGCCGTGTCCCTCCTCGGGGAACGGCTTCGTCGCGTCGATGCCCATCTTGAAGCCGTACCTCTCGTGCGCCGAGGAGTGGTCGAGCTGGTCCAGCGGCCCCTTGCTGACCAGGATCGAGCGGTCGGGGTCGACGTTGTTGAAGCAGCGCCAGGCGACCTGCGAGTAGTCGTGGCAGTCGACGTCCTCGTCCACCACGATCACGAACTTCGTGAACATCATCTGCCCCATCGACCACGCGAAGTTCATCACGCGGAACGCCTGCCCGGGGAACTCCTTGCGGATCCGGAAGATCGCGCAGTTGTGGAAGACGCCCTCCAGCGGCAGGTCGTAGTCGATCACCTCGGGCATGAGCGCGCGGATCACCGGCAGGAACAGCCTCTCGGTGGCCTTGCCGAGGAAGCAGTCCTCCATCGGCGGCCGGCCGACGATGGTGGCGGGGTACCAGGCGTCGCTGCGCATCGTGAGCGCCTCGACGCGGAAGACCGGGTGGTAGTCGGCCAGCGAGTAGTAGCCGGTGTGGTCGCCGAATGGCCCTTCCCAGCGCACGTCGGCCGGGTCCGTCGACACCCAGCCCTCAAGTACGATCTCGGCGTGCGCGGGCACGAGCAGGTCGTTCGTCATGCATTTGACGACCTCGACGCTCTCTCCTCGGATGATGCCGCTGAACAGGTACTCGTCGATGATCGGAGGGACGGGCGCGGTGGCCGAGAAGATCGTGACCGGGTCCCCCCCGAGCGCCACGGCCACCGGCATACGCTCGTGCCCGAGCTCGCGCCAGGCGCGGAAGTTCTTGGCCCCGTCGTGGTGCACGTGCCAGTGCATCCCGGTCTCCCGGGGGCCGAAGACCTGCAGCCGGTACATGCCGAGGTTGAGCCTGCCTTTGACCGGGTCGCTCGTGACCACGAGCGGCAGCGTGACGAAGGGGCCGCCATCCCCCGGCCAGGTCGTGAGCACCGGGAGCTCCGTCAAGTCGACCTCGTCCTCGCGCAGCACGACCTCCTGCACCGGGGCCTTGCCCGCTTTGACCTCCTTCCTGCCGACGCCTGCCAGCCCTGCCAGGTTGCGCGCGACGCCGAGCTTGTCCCACACGCTCGCGGGGGCGTCCAGCGGCAACAGCTCCATCAGCTTCCGGCCCACCGCGTCCAGGTCGCGCCACGTACCGGTCTCGGCGTCGACGCCGAGCGCCCACGCCATGCGGTCGTAGTTGCCGAACGTGTTGATCAGCACCGGTCGCTCGTAGCGGCGCCCGGTCCGGCGATCCACCGGATCCTCGATCAGCAGGGCCGGGCCGAACGCCTTGTTGACCCGGTCGGTGACCTCACCGATCTCCAGGTACGGGTCCAGTCGAGCACGGATGCGCTTCAGCTGACCCTTGCTCTCGAGCAGCGCGACGAACTCGCGCAGGTCCCCGATGGTCATCATCTCTCCCGAAGCTCGGAACGTCACGCCGGGTGCGACTTGCGGCGCACCACGGGCTCCTGCTCCTCGCCGAGGACCGAGCGCCCCCGCTCCGCGTCCTCGGCCGCGCGCCTGGTCTCCTCGGCTCGGCGCACCCTCGGATGATACCGTCCGGCGAGCCAGGTAACCAGCGGCGAGAGCACCGCCGCGGCACCCAGGGCGGTGGCCTGGACGAGGTCGAGCTCGTACTTGAGGGCCCAGCGCAAGTCCGGCATGCGCCACGTGACCGACGCGCCGTACCACCACAGGAACCACGCGACCTGGAGCGCGAGCGTGGCTTGGGCGGTCAGTGCCGTCACCGGACCCAGGGCCAGCCAACCGGGCAGGAAGCGGCCCCGCGAGCCGCGGGGCGCACGGCGCAGCGCGGCGTAGACCAGCCCGGCGACGAACGCTGCGGCCAGCCCGGCCGCGGCCGCCTCGGCCATGCGCAGGCTGAAGAACGACCGGACGTCGGATCGCGAGTTGAACGCCGAGAGCGACCACCAGTGGCCGTGGACCAGGAAATACGCCGCGTTGTAGAGCGCGTGGTAGACCGCGGTGCCCGCGAGCGCGGCGAGAAGGGCGCGCCACGACGCGAGGCCGACGGCCGCCAGCGCGAGCACCGCTCCGGCGGCGACCGCGATCCCCGCCGGCACGCGCTCCCACCTGTCGTGGGCCTCTCGCACCCTCTCCGCAGAGCGGATCCAGGAGTCCAGCGCCTCTCCGTGCGAATCCTCGCCCCAGTCCGCATGCCTGGTCACGCCGGTCGGCTCGAGCACGACGTCGGCGTAGGCCGCCGCGAAGGCCCGCCGCTGCGCCCAGGTGGGCCGCACCGGGTCGCCCGAGGTCGTGGCGAGCACTTCGGCGAGCGCCTCGCCGGCGGCTTGACGAGGCGACGGGATGCCGGTCAGCGCGGCGAGCGTGGGGGCCAGGTCGCTCTGCCGCGCCGTCATGCGTGCGTAGCGGAAGCCGTCGCCGGAAAGGACCGCGGGCGCCCGTAACACCTCGGGCTCCCAGCCGCCATAGCCGCCCCCGGCGACGTGACCGTGTGCGGAAACCACGGCATAGGCGGTGCGGGCGTCCTGGGTGCCCTCCACGAGGCGCGCCAGGTCGCCGTCGACGCGGCGGACCACCTCGGCGTACTCTGACGACCCCGTGCCCGAGGCCCGCCCCGCCTCGTCGACGTCGGGCAGGTGGACGACGAGCAGATCGGGGCGGAGACCGCCGTCGATCCGCAGCGCCTCGTCGACCAAGCGCGCCGACAGGTAGTCGCCCTCCCGGTCCATCAGGAAGGCGGCTTGGGCGCGCCCCGCCCCGTACAGCGTCTCGAACGAGGTGGGGCCGACCACGCCTACCGTCCGGCCCGACCGCAGCGCGGTGTCGAGCAGGGTCTCCACCGGCACGCGCTCCTCGAACCGGTCGGTCGTCACGCCGCTCACGTTGGGCGGCGCTCCGGACAGGAGGGTCGTCCACGTCGGGTACGACAACGACGGTTGCCCGGCGACCAAGGTCAGGTCCGCGCCGATGTCGCGCAGCCGCTCGAGCGAGTTCATCTCCCGCGAGGCCTCCTCTCCGAGGCCGTCCACGATGACCAGCACGAGCCGTCCGGCGACCGGCGGCCCCGAGCCGGCGGCGGGGAGGTCCGTCGCCGTGAAGGGTGAGCGGTAGGAGACGACCTGCTCCCATGACGAGCCGGCCAGCCGGTGCGCGGCGAAGGCCGCGGCGAGACCGATCAGAACCGCGACCGGCGGCAGGAGCCACCGCCGGACCGAGCGGCGGGAGGCCATGCTCACCCCATCCCGAGGACCGCCTCGAGCGCGTCGAGGTCGGCGAGGTCCGGCTCATGGTCGGCGCACCCGGTCCCATGGCGGTCGATGAGCACGGGCCGCATCCCCGCGGCCGTCGCCCCCAGGACGTCGGCGTAGTGATGGTCGCCCACGTGGGCGGCACGCCGGGGTTCGACCCCGAGACGCATGCACGCGAGCTCGAAGATGCGCGGGTCGGGCTTGTGCAGGCCGACCTCGGCCGAGCTCACCACAGCCTCGACGTGGGCGCCGAACCCGAGGCCGTCAAGCAGCGTGCCGAGCCGGCGGTCCCAGTTCGAGATCACGCCCAGCCGCACCCCCCGCCCGCCCAGGCGCTCGAACGCCGGCAGCACGTCCGCGTAGGGCCGCCACCGCGCCGGATCGCCGAACGTGTCGTACACCCGCCGCGCGAGGACCTCGGCGTCCTCGTGGATGTCGAGCTTCCTGCAGAGCAGGGAGTACATGCCGACCCAGACCTGGCTGGTCTCGTCCTCGCTGGTCCAGAAGGTGTCGTCGTCCCGGTACCGGTCCTCGTAGTACGCGTCGACCATGGGCATGACCTCGTCGATGCGGTGCAGGTCGTGGAAGTGGCCTGCCTCCGCGAGCACTTGGCGGCATACCTCGGAGACGCTCGGATGGGGGTAGATGAGCGTGTTGCCTACGTCGAAGAAGACTGCGTCGTACATGCCTCACTCGAGGAAGGTCGCGATGTCGAGCCGGTGCTCGGGCGCATGCGGCACCTCGTCAGGATACCCCAGCACGATGACCGAGACGACCTCCCGGTCCTCGGGCAGACGCAGCAACTCGGCGAGCTCGTCGCGCACCCAGAACGAGACGGTCAGGTTGCACGCCCCCAGACCCTCTCTGGTCGCCACGAGGAGCATGTTCTCGACCGCGGTCCCGGCCGCGAGCAACTCGTTGATGCGCTGGAGCTCGCCCGACGCCTTGGGCAGCGTGACCGCGACGGCGACCGGCGACGCGCCGAGGTCGCCGTAGAACTCGACCGCCTTCTCGTACAGTTCCGGACCCAGCACCTCGACGTACTCGGCCAGGTGCACGGTCGTCAGCGAGATGACCCTGCCGAGGGCCCTTCGCGTCTCGCCCGTCGCCACGATGAGCCGGACAGGCTGGATGTTCAACGAGGAGGGCGCGAGCGCGGCAGCCTCGACCAGCAGGTCGAGCACCTCCCGGGGAACCTCCGTCTCCCGGAACGACCGGTAAGAGTGCCTGCCCCGGATCGCTTCCATGACGTCCATCGCGCCCCCCTCGTCTCAGCGCACCGCCACGAGCACGCGTTCGCACACGGACTGGGCCGCCCCCGGCTTGCCCAGCTTGCCGGCGTTCTCGGCCATCTGCCGCAGCCGCTCGGGATGCGCGGAGAGGAAGCGCACCTTCTCCACCACATCCTCCTCGTCTCGCGAGAGCAGGCCGGCTCCGTAGTTGACGAGGAAGTCCACGTTGTAGATCTCCTGTCCGGGGACCGGGTTGTAGATGATGAGCGGCAAACCCATCGCCAGCGCCTCGGAGACGGTGAGGCCCCCCGCCTTCCCGACGAGCACGTCGGCCGACGCCATCATTCTATGCATATCCTTCACGAAACCGAAGACCTTCAGCAGATCGGTCTTCTTCTCGAGAGAGAGGAGCCGCCGGCGCAGCCTCTCGTGACGGCCGGCCACCGCCGCCACCTGTATGCCTAGGGACGTCAGTTCCTTGGCTATCGATCGGACATCCCCCGGCGTTCCCGCCGCAGCCGTCATCAGAACCGTGAAGCGGTCCGCGAGGCCGAGCTGCTTGCGGCTCTCCCCGCGCTGGACCGCCTCGCTGAACCGTTCGTGGATCGGGATGCCGGAGACCACCACCCGCTCCCACGGGATGCCCCTCACGACGAGGTCCTCGCGCACCTCCTTCGTCGCGACGAAGTAGAGGTCCGTGGCCGGGTGCAGCCACTGGCGGTGGGCCCCGAAGTCGGTGATGACGGTCGCCGACACGAGGGGACGGGAGGCCTTGATCTCCGCCGCCACGCCCCCGGCTATCGGGAACGTCGAGATGACCGCATCGGGACCGTAGGAGTCGATGAAGGCCACGGCGCGCGCGTACCCCATCTGCGCCATCTCGTGTACGACGGGGTTGTTGGGGAGCTTGTTCGTCAGGTCGAAGAACGTGCCGTACAGTTCAGGGAAGAACTGCACCGACTGCTGGTAGGCGAACTTCGCGAGAACGTTCAAGCCCGGCGCGAAGTCCTCGAAGAAGTCCACCACCTCGAAACGGACCGTGCCCGAGTGGTGGGCCGCGAGGTAGTTGGCCAGCGCTTCGGAGGCGGACCGGTGGCCTCCTCCGAACGATGCGCTGAAGATCACGATGCGACGCTTGGACGGCACAATCGACCCCCCGGGGTGCGGCCGCCCTACGGGAATCAGCGATCGACGCCCTGCGGCGGCAGGTGCTTCACCAGTGTGACCATGGTCCCGCCGTCATCGCAAGACGCGAACTCGACCCTGTCCATCAGAGCCCGCATGAACATGATCCCTCGACCCGACGAGGCGTAGACGTCGCGGTTGCACTGGGCGATGCCGTTGAACCCCTCGCCGGCGTCGGTGACCCGGATCGTGATCCGATCCTCGGCGGCGCTCACCTCGATGCTGATCATGTCCTCCTGCCCCCGGGGTGATCCATGGCGCACCGCGTTCGCGAGCGCCTCCCCCACCGCCACCTTGATGTCGAACAGCGACGCCTCCGCGACGTCCAGCGGGGACAGCAGCGCGACGACCCGGTTCCTCGTCTCGGCCAGGTTGTCCGTCGTCGCCGGGATGTCCAGCGTCTGCGTCCACAGGGGCTCCGGCGGCACCTCCCTGAGCTCCAGCCCCTCCAGCGCGGACCCGAGGTTGGGAGAGGCGCTCACGCTCGGCGCCACCGATATGAGGCCCGAGAGCTCGAGGATGCGCGTCACGTCGGAGTTGGCGCCTGCCAGCACGAGCTTGCCGCCGCGCGGCGAGAGCCGATGATCCAGCCAGACGAGCAGCCCGAGCGCGGAGCTGTCCGCGTACGTCACGCCCGAGAGGTCGATGACGACGTTCACGTAGCCGCCCTGGAGCGCCGCGTCCAGCGCCTCACGCATCTCGGGGACGACGGAGATGTCGATCTCGCCCTCGACCCGCACGACACAGGCGCGCGAGTCCACCTGGCGTTCGATGTCAATCGACATCGAGGGCACGTCCTTTCCTGGGCCCATCCCTACACCGATGAAAACCTGCCCCAGGTCGCTCGCCCCCGGATGTCCGGCGAACCGTCAGGATAGCCACGTCGTCGCGGAGTTCTCCGGGGGTGAATCTCCGCAGCGAGGCTGTGATCCGCCGAGTGACGTCCGCGGCGCTCCCGCCGCCCACGAGAGCCCGCCGGACCCGTTTCTCTCCGAAGAATCTATTCCCTCTTCGGGCCTCTGTCACCCCGTCCGTGTAGATCACCATAGTGGACCCCTCGGGAGCGGGCACCCTCGCTTCGGCGAAGCTCGCAGTGCCGACCGCCCCGAGCAGTGGGCCCGTGGCGGCGAGATAGACGACCTCGGTGCCGACCCCGCAGGTCAGCAGCCCCGGCGGGTGGCCTCCGTTCGCGTATGTGAGCGTGTCCGTCTCGGGGTCGATCTCTCCTACGACGAGCGTGACGATATCCGCGCTGTCGCCCGCGTCGGTGACGATCCTGTTGACCTCGGTCAGGATGCGGGCCGGACCGAGGCCCGCGGCCGCGAGCGCGCGCACGGAGTACTTCACCATGGAGGTCTTCGTGGCCGCGCCGACGCCCTTGCCGCAGACGTCGCACATCGCGACGACGACCTTGCCGTCGACGGTCTGGAACAGGTCGTAGTAGTCACCGCCGATCTCCGCGTCCCGCCCCGCCGGCCGGTAGACGCTGTCGGCATCGATCCCGCGGACGTAGGGCAGCCTCCCGGGGAGGATGCTCGACTGCAGCACCGTGGCGACGGCGTGCTCGCGCCCGTACAGCGCCGCGGTGTCGATCGCGAGCGCCGCCTGCGACGCGAAGGTCGAGAGCAGCTCGATGTCCTCCTCGCGGTACGAGTGCGGCTCGCGGGAGAAGACGCACAGCACGCCGATGCTCCTCCCGCGCGCCAGGAGCGGCACCGCCAGCAGCGCCCTCAGACCGCGCGCCGCGGCGGCCGCCTCCAGCCCGCCGTTCGTCGGGTCCAGCATGCCCAGGACCTTCGGCCGCCGCGTCTCGAACACCTCCCCGGGCACGTCCTCGGAGGGGGAGCACTCCATCTCGAGGATCTCGGCGCTGACCATGCCCCGCGCCATCTCCGTGCTCAACGTCCGCTTCTGCCTGTCGTAGCGCATGAGCGAGACCGCGTCTCCCGAGAAGATCTTCTGCACCACGTCCAGGACGCGGTCGAGCACCACCTTCGTCTCCAGGGACAAACCGACCGCCTGCGAGATCCTGAAGATCGTGTCGAGGTTGATCGCGCGGCGCTGCGCCTGAGCGAACAGGTAGGCGTTCGCCAACGCGAGCGAGACCTGCTTGGCGATCGTGTTGGCCAGCCCGAGCCGCGCTTCGCCGAACCACACGGAGCCTCCGCGGTACTCGAAGCCGATGCCTCCCGCCGCCTCCTCGCGTGTCGCCAGCGGCACGAGTATGAGCGAGCGCACGCCGACCCCGCGGTACGCCTCCGCGAAGTCTCGCTGCTCGACGTCCTCTACGACGACCGCCCCACCCGATGCGCCGGCTCCGGCCCGCCCGAGCACCTCGAGCACGAGTGCCTCCCGCTCCGCGTCCTCGGCCGGCGGCAACCCGTACGCCTCGCGGTCGCGCACCGCCAGCACCGCGGAATCGGCCCCGAGCAGGCGCCCGGCCACGTCGCGCACGGAAGCCAGCGCGCTCGCGAGGTCGGTGGGGTTGGCGAGGTGCTCGGCGACCTCCCTGAGCGCCTCGGCCTCCACGCGGGACGCGTACTCGGCCTCGAACAGGCGGGAGTTGCGCAGAGCCACCGCCGCCTGGGCGGCGAACGTCCCCAGCGTCTCGATCGCGGCGTCGGAGAACGGCCGATGCCCGTCGTACAGCAGCAGCAGCCCGAACGCCTCTCCGCTCACGCTCAGCGGTATGCCGAGGAGCTCGCCGCGGGACTCGAAGACGCCGCCGTACCGGCCGGGCGGCAGCGACACCGGTCCTTCGGCCAGCAGCACCTGACCCAGGGCGAGCTCCGACTCGATCCTCAGCCTGTCGCCGGGGCGCACCGCCGAGGGCTCGGGCAGCCGTTCGGCCACCAGGTCTCCACTGACCATGTCCGTCAGGAAGACAGCCGCGCTGGCTGAGGGCGCGATGTGAGCGACGGCCGACAGGATGCTGTCGAGGACCTGCTCCGTTCGGGCGGCGCTGCGAAGCAGGCGCGAGATGTCGTGCAACGCGTTCAATCGCGTCGTCAGGTCGTTGATGGCCTCCGAGAGCCGCCCGACCTCGTCGCGCCGGCCCACTTCCATCGTGCGCACGTACGCCCCCGACGCCGCGCGCTGTGCCCGCCGCTCCAGATCCTTCAGAGGCGACACGAGCAGGCGCCCGGAGATCGCCGCGCCGATGACCGCCAGGATCGAGACGACGAGCCCGGCGACGGCGGCGGGCGTGAGCGCGACGCGCGCGAAGCTCACCGTGCTCGACCGCGGCTCGAGTATCGCGATCCGCCATGAGAGACCCGGGAGGCCGGTCACGTCGCGGTAGTCGCCGCTCAGGTCAAGGCCGACGAGTCTCGCCTCACCCGCTCCGCCCTCGTAGGCGTCGGCGTACACGATGCGGCCCGCCTCCGAGGCACGGCTTCCCGCGACGGCGACCGGGCCCAGTGCGGAGGCGACGCACGCGAGCCGGTCGCCGTCGGACCCCACGCTCGCGGCGACCTCGTCGGCGATGAACCCCGTCCGGACACGCCCGGCCACGAGGTCGCGGCTGCGCTCGCCGACGGTGCGCACCGCCCACACGACCGGCTCGCCGGTGTCCGGGTCCTCGCCGAGGTGCACGAACGCCACCATCGGCGACGCCCGTTCGCGCACCTCTCGGGGTATGCCGTCGTCGGCCGCGGAGCGCGGGTAGGCGGAGACCACCTTGCCCGAACCCTCTACCAGCAGGAGCCGGTCGAAGTGCTCGAACGCGGCCAGCCACTGGCGGGAGCTCAACCCGTCGGTGACGGACTCGGTCCCGCTCACGATGCCCTCGAGCATGTCCGCCGCCGCGCGGAACCGGGAGCGCACGGCTGTCAGCAGAGCGTCGCCTTCGGCGGCCAGCTGCTTCTGCTCGAGTCCCCTGACCGTGCGGTACACGCCCGTGACCGAGGTTGCGGCGAGCAGCACCACGGCAACGGTCACGAGCGCGATCGTCGCGAGGAACATGTCCCTCGCCAGACTCTGGTCCCGCCTCGCCCAGGCACGCAATGCGTCCACCTCCCCCCGCGATCACCCCAATGGTACGGCGAGGCGTGCCGCGGGCAAAGCGTGGATCCCGTCGGACGGTCATCCCATGGCGAGGAAGGGGGCCGCTCGCAGGAGCCACGCGGAGAGCAGCCGGAACGTGTCCGTGAAGATCAGGACGCCGACCACCATCAGAAGGGTGCCGGCGACCCGGTTGACCGTCGACGCGTGTGCCGACAGCCACCGCAGGACCGGCTCCACCCTGCCGAACAGCAGGGCGACGCCGATGAAGGGCAAGCCGAGACCCGAAGAGTACGCCGCGAGCAATGCCGCTCCCCGTCCGACGTCGGCCGAGGAGCCGGCGAGCGTGAGGATCGAGGCGAGGATCGGACCGACGCACGGCGTCCAGCCGAAGCCGAAGGCCATCCCCATCAACAGCGACGCGCCGCGGCCGAACGTGCGCGCGCGCGCCATGTCGAACCGGGCCTCTCCGTACAGCCGAGGGATCTTCACCACCCCGAGCATGAGGAAGCCCATCGCGAACACGAGAACGCCCGCCGATCGCGTCAGTCCCTCGCGGTAAGGAGCCAGGAAGGCGCCCAGGACCGAGGCGGAGGCCCCCAGGGCGATGAAGACGACGGCGAAACCGGACACGAACAGCAAGCTGGGCGCGAGCACGCTCCAGGTTCGGCGCTGGCCGCTCTTCAACTCAGACAGGCTCACGCCGGTGACGACCGACAGGTAGCCCGGGACGAGGGGGAGCACGCACGGTGACAGGAACGACACGATGCCCGCGGCGAACGCGGCAGCGAGACCCACCCCGGCACCCATGCGAACCTCCGCGGATCGTGGTCAGGACCGGCCCACCATACCCGGGGGGTATCCTGACGCAACCCGCGCTCCTTAGAGCGGCTGCGCCCCGTACCCGGTCGACTCGATCTCCTTGACGATCTGCTCGACCGTCACCCTGTCGGGGTCGTACAGGACGTGAGTGACGCCGGAGGCCAGGTCCGCCTCGACCTTCTCGACCCCTTCGAGGTCTCCCACGTTCATCTGTATGAGCATGATGCACGAGTGGCAGTGCATACCGGTGGTGCGGATGTCGACCTCGGCCACGTCGCTCTCCTCCCTGCGATGGCCCGATACGGGCTTGTACCCCGCGAGCACGACCCCGCGCGCCTCGGATCGCACCGCCTCAGGCCGCGTCCTCGGGTCGGAACGGCTCGGGGAGCGTCCCCAGCATGTTCCCGCAGTACGGGCACAGGCGCCAGCCCTTGATCACCCTCTCGCCGCACGCAGGGCACTCGTACGCGACGAACCCGATCCCCTCGTCGGAGCGAGCAGGTCTCGTCCTGAGCAGCAGCCATGCGACCGCCGCGATCACGAGACCGGCGATCAGTGGAACGGTCCAACCGAAAGCGGCTGTCCACGTGCAACCGGCGAAGCCGGCGCTCCAGTCGACCCGAAGGAGGAGGGCCGCGGTGGCCGCCAGCACGGCGAGAATCCCTCCGACGATCAAGATCAGCCTGCTCAGGGGGGCTTTGCTCACGACTTCTCCACACTTGGACCGACGCTTTCCCGGAAGTGCAAGGCGTATGCCAAAGACCTCCAGTCGCCCGCGCCGGTCCCGGCGGCTCCTCTGCCCGCCGTCGCGCAGAACGCTCTCACAGCCCCAAACGGTCCATGCGGGCCTGCAGCGTCTTGGTGGTCAACCCAAGGAGCTTCGCGGCCTTCGGCACGTTGTCGCCCGAGCGCCCGAGAGCCTGCTTGACGAGCTCCAGCTCGACCTCTTCGAGATCGCAGCCCTCCTCGGGAAGAGCGAAGGTGCACACGCCCCCCGCGGAGATCGCGGGCACCCCGGTACGGACCTCCGCCGGCAGGTCCGCCACGCCGATCTCGTCGCCCTGCGCGAGGATCACGATCCGCTCGATCGTGTTCTCCAGCTCGCGGATGTTGCCCGGCCACTGGTAGCCGACGAGCGCCTTCATCGCGTCCTGCGAGATCCTCTTGTCGGCCGCACCCAGCTTCTCGAGGAAATGCGCGACGAGACGGGGTATGTCGCTGGCGCGCTGGCGCAACGGCGGCAGCGTCATCGGTACGACGTTGAGGCGGTAGTAGAGGTCCTCCCGGAACACTCCGTCGGCGATGAGCTGCTGCAGGTCCTGGTTCGTCGCGGCCACGATCCGGACGTCCACCTCGATCGTCCGCGTCCCGCCCAGCCGCTCGAACGTGCGCTCCTGCAGGACACGCAGGAGTTTCACCTGCACGGAGGGCGTGATGTCGCCGACCTCGTCGAGGAACAGCGTGCCCCCGTTGGCCATCTCGAAACGCCCCGGCTTGGCCTGCATCGCGCCCGTGAACGCGCCCTTCTCGTAGCCGAACAGCTCGCTCTCCAGCAGCGTCTCCGGCAAGGCCCCGGCGCTGATCGAGACGAACGGCCTGCTCCCGCGAGGGGAGATCCGGTGGATCGCCCTCGCGATGAGCTCCTTGCCCGTGCCGCTCTCGCCGTAGATCATCACCGTGGCGTTCGTCGGAGCGACCTTGTGAACCGTCTCCAGGACCTCGAGCATCTTGGGGTCGGCTGCGACGATGCCCTCGACGTCGTAGTCCCGGTCGATCTCCTCGCGCAGCCGCTCCACCTCGGCGGCGAGCTCGCTCACCTGGATCGACTTCTCGATCGCGAGCTTGAGCTCCTCGAGGTCGAAGGGCTTGGTGAGGTACTCGTTCGCTCCGGCCTTCATCGCCTCCACGGCCTGACTCACGTTCCCGTGAGCGGTCAGCATGATGATGGGAAAGCCCTGGCCCTTCCCTCGCAGCCTCCTCAGCACCTCCATGCCGTCGGGCTTGGGCATCTTGTAGTCCAGCACCATCACGTCCGGCGCCTGCTCGGCGACCGCGGACAGCGCTTCCTTGCCGTCGGCCGCCTCGAGCACGTCGTAGCCCTCCGAGGACAGCGCCTGCCCCAGGACCCACCGCATGTTCTTCTCGTCGTCAGCGATGAGAACGCGCCGATTCATGCTCCTCCCTCATCCCACCAGCTCCCGACTGCGCCGGCAACGACACCATGAACACGGTGCCTCGCCCCTCGGTGCTCCGAACCTCTATGTGCCCGTCGTGCTCATCGACGATCCTGTGCACGATCGTGAGCCCCAACCCCGTGCCGCCGGGACGCTTCGAGTAGAAGGGGTCGAAGATCTTGCCGAGCTCCTCGGGCGCCATCCCGGGCCCGTCGTCCCTCACCTCGGCGACGACGAAGCCGTTCTCGGTCCCGGTGCGCACCTCCACGGTGCCCCCCTCCTCGCCCATCACCTGTACCGCGTTCGTCACCAGGTTCAAGAAGACCTGCTTGAGCTGGTCGGGGTCGCCGAGGACCGGCGGCAGGTCGCCCGGGAAGGACTCTCGGATCCGCACCTTGCGCCTCCCGGCGAAACGCCGGGTGAACAGCACGACGTCCCGCAGCACGTCCTCGACGTCCGTTCGTACCAGCGTCGGCGGCGAAGGGCGGCCGAAGTCCAGCAGCGCCTTGATCACCTTGTCGAGGCGGTCGATCTCCTGCTTGACCACGCCGGTGGCCTCCCGGAGCCGCGCCGGGTCGCACTGGGCCTCCTCGACGAGCTGCACCGAGGCCCGGATGATGCCCAGAGGGTTGCGCACCTCGTGTGCGACGCCGGCGGTGAGCTCGCCCAGCGCGGCGAGCCGGTCGGCGCGGATGAGCTGCTCGGTCAGCGCCTTGACCTCCGAGATGTCCTCGATGGTGACGACGGCCCCGAGGATCCTGCCGCCCACGGCGCGCATGCGCGACGCGGAGACCTGCGCGTGTATCGTCTTGCCGCCCCTGGTCACGAGCGTCACCTCGCGCACCGCCTTGGGCAGTCTGCCCTCGAGCACCTTCATCACGTCGTTGCCCAGCCCGGCGTCGTCGCTGAACAGGGCGCGGATGGCCTTGGGCACGACCTCGAACTCGGACATCCCCAGGATGCGCTCGGCGGCGGGGTTGACGGTCGCCACCGAGCCGTCGGGTCCGATGGTGATCACGCCCGAGGTGATGGAGCGGAGTATCGACTGGGTGTAGTCTTGGATGTTGATCAGCTGGATGGCGCGCTCCTCCAGCTTCCGATACGCGTCCTCGAGCTGGCGACCGACCTCCCGCAGCCCCATCGTCTTGCGCTCCTCGATGTCGCGAAGACTTCCGAACAGGGCGCCTATCACCACGTACATGACGATCTCGAGCAGGTTGTCGCCGCCGCCGCCGAGCAGTCCGCCCAGGCTCATCTGCGCGTGGATGGCGAACGGGATGGCCGCGGCCAGCGCCGTCAGAGTGCCGCCCCGCAGACCGAACCGGAAGGCGGCGAACAAGACGGGGAGGTAGGCGAGCCGCCGGTAGAGCGTGTGGTAGATGAGGTGCTCGGGCGCGGTGCTGGTGAACAGGTGCAGCAGCACGACCGCCGACAGCATCGCCGCCACGATCGACACGTCCCGTGCCGCCTGCCGCCTCTCCTCCGTCTCGCGGACGCTCTCCGCCATCGGGATCATCTACGCCTCCGTGCCCAGGACGGCTCGATCCCCAGTTCCTCGCGGTACTTGGCGACCGTACGCCTGGCCACTGAGATACCCTCGCTCGAGAGGACCTCGGCGAGCTTCTGGTCCGACAGCGGCTTGTCCGGGTCCTCCTCTCGCACCAGCTCTCGGATATGGTTCTTCACCGACGTGGACGCGACGTCCAGCCCCGTGGAGGTCCGGTACCCTCCCGAGAAGAAGTGCTTCAGTTCGAACAGCCCGTACGGCGTCGCCATGTATTTGCCGGTCACCCCGCGGCTCACCGTGGAGAGGTGCACCCCGATCTCCACGGCCACGTCCTCCAGGCGCAGCGGCCGCAGCGGTCCCTGGCCGTCCTCGAAGAAGTCGCGCTGCACCTCGAGGATGATCTGCGCGATGCGGCTCACGGTGTCCTTGCGCCGGTCGACGTTGCGGATGAAGCTCTCGGCGGACCGGATCTTGTCCTTCAGGTAGCGGCGCGTCTCATCGTCGGCCTTCGATCCCGAGCGCAACATCGAGCGGTAGCGGGGGCTGACACGGAGCGTGGGGACGGATTCGTTGTTCGGGATGATCAGCCATTCGTCGCCGATGCGGCGGAGGGTGACGTCGGGGACTATGTAGCCGGGCGAGGGGCCGGGCGAGAACGCTCCCGCCGGCCGCGGGTTGAGGTCGCGCAGCAGATCCACCAATCGCCGCACCTCGCGCTCGTCGGTGCGAAGCGCTCGAGAGACCTTCCGGAACCTGTTCGCGGCGATGTCGTCGAGGTGCTCCTCGACGATGCGTTCGAGCACGGGCTCCTCGAGCCCGAGGTAGACCATCTGGATCTTCAGCGCCTCGGCGAGGTCCCTCGCGCCCACACCCGGGGGGTCGAGCTGCTGCACGACACGCAGTCCCTCCTCGGCCTCCTCGGGCGTGACCGCGGCGATACGCGTCACCTCGGCGAGGTCTCCCGCGAAGAAACCGTCCGGGTCCAGGCTGCCGACGACGGCGCGCGCCGCGGCCTCGACGCCCGGCTTCAGGGAGAGCATGCCGATCTGGTCGAGGAGGTAGTCGTCGAAGCTCTGGACGCCGGAGACGAACTCCTCGGTGTTGACGGCCTCGGCGTTCGGGTCCCGAGGCGAGACCGGCTCCGAGGCCTCGAGGTCCTCGTACATGTCCAGCCACTCGTCCCACGCGCGCTCGTCCTCGCCCGTGTCCAGCCGATCCTCCTCGGCTTCCGCCGGATCGGTCTCGAACTCCTCCACCTCGAGCACCGGGTTCTCCAGCATCTCCATCTCGACGAGCGCCTGGAGGTCGGCGATGGGCATCGCGAGGATGCTCAGGCCCTGGTAGACCTGGGGCGAGAGGGTGACCTTCTGTTTGAGCTCCGGCCGTTGCGTGATCTCCATCGTGGGCTCCCCGGCCCGTCCCGTCGCCGCTTCAAGGGGCGCGAGCGTTAGCAAACCGCGTACCACTCAGTATATCCCCACAGCGCGAGGGACGGGTGGGCACCGTCCCCAACCTGGGATACCCACGCGGGAGTCCGCGCTACCCCGACGCGCAGCGGCCGAGGTCCGGCGCCCGGCGCCGGCCGGGCCGGCCGGCCGGGGCGTCCCTGACCGTTCGGCGGCCCGCCTCTAGCGGCCCGTCCTTCAGCGGCGCCGCTCGGGCCGGTCCGCGGGGCCGGCCGCGGGGGCGGGGGCAAGGCCCTGCTCGGCCTCGGACTCGGTCTTGGAGACCTGGTAGGCGTCGAGAGGCTCGAGGTGCACGATCGCGTCCACGACCTCGGGGAAGGCCTCCGTTACCCCGCGCTCGACCTCCTCGGCCACGAGGTGCCCCTGCTCGACGGTCACGGAGGGTTCCACTTGGATGTGTAGGTCGGCGTACACCTCGGACTCCGAGCCCCGGGTCCGGATGGAGTGGCAGCCGAGCACGCCCGGGATCCGGAGGACGACGGAGCACAGCAGCTGCGGATCGATCCTCGCCCTGTCCGAGAGCGTCAGACCGGCCTCGCCGAGCACGCGGACCGCGGTGAGCACGATCGCGACGGCCACCAGCAGCGCGATGATCGGGTCGGCCGCCGGGAAGCCAAGCCGGACGGCGACGAGGCCCGCGATGACGCCCAGGCTCACCAGCACGTCGCTGCCGGTGTGGCTCGCGTCCGCGACGAGGATCTGGCTGCCGATGCGGCGTCCGATGCCCCGCTCGTACAGCGTGACGCCTATGTTGACCGCCAGGGTCCCGAGCATGACGGCGAAGGAGCCGGCGTCCACGCGCGGCGCGCCGTCCGGGCCGTCCAGCAGCCGGCCCAGGGCTTCCGAACCGACGTTGTACGCGGCCAGCATCAGCATGGCGCCGATGGCCGCCGAGGCGTAGGTCTCGAACTTGCCGTGGCCGTACGGGTGCGTCCGGTCCGCCGGACGGGACGCCAGGCCGATGCCCACCAGCCCGATCACGTTCGACAAGCCGTCGAAGAGCGAGTGGAAGCCGTCGGCTCGCATGGCGATCGAGCCCGACAGCAGTCCGTAGGCGATCTTCGCGGCGGCGACGGACGCGTTGAGTCCCAGGATCGCCAGCAGCACCCGCCTGACCGTCCGGACGCGTCGCCCGCCGAAGCGCATCTCGCTGGGCTTCGTGTAGCCCATGGCCCTCCTCGTGCGCGTTGCCGGCCCCCCGGCATTGCCTGGAATACCCCTAGGGGGTATAATAGCCGCGCGAGTAGATAGTACCGTACCTTCCGCAAGGAGTGCCTCATGTCCCATGACGACACGGTCGCCACGGCCGAGATGCTCGAGGTCTCGGAGGCCGAGCGCAAGCGCATCGTCAACCGGCTGAAGCGCCTGGAGGGCCAGATGCGCGGCCTGCAGTCCATGGTCGAGTCGGGTAAGGAGTGCGAGGCCGTCCTGACTCAGATCATGGCCGCGAAGGCAGCCCTCAACCAGGTCGGGATGCACATCATCGGCTACTCCATGAAGAAGTGCCTCATCTCGGAGGATGTCACGGCCCGGGACGACCTCATCGACGAAGCGATCGGCGTGTTCCTGAAGTACTCGTCCTGCGTGAAGTAGGATGGCTGCCGGCCGGCCGAGCCTCCCTCAGGTCCCGTCCCCGGCCGCCGCGTCCACGACCGCGAGCACGTCGCGCTCGAGGCACGCCGCGAGGCGCACGACGGCGTCATCGGACACGAGACGCGTCACGAACGACGGCCGCAGGGCCGACACGAAGACGTGGTCGCCCCTCTGGTAGACGTTGAAACGCAACGGCGTGAGCAGCCCCGCAAGCTCCGTCGAGGAGGAATCGTGCGCACGCCCCACCTCGAGGATCGTCAGCGGCTGGATGGGGAAGCCCTTCGCCTCCAGCGCCGACTGGATGTCGTAGGTCCTGCGCACGACCAGGTCCCGCGACTCGATGGCGTGCGTGATCGACCCGAGGGTCTCGTCGAACCCGGCGCCGCTGCGCCGCTCGTACGTGTAGTCCTCCGGGAACCCTCCATCGCCCGACCGGACGTCGGTCACCTTCAAGTGAAGCCTCCTCCAGGCGCACAGCCGGATCCCGACCCGCTCTTCAGGGCGCTGATGTAGCCGCCGCCCACCCCGGTGCGGACATCCGTGGAACCGCACGCGGGACATACCTTGTCGTCTTCCTGCAGCAAGCGCGGAACGAACCGTTCGTGACGCTCCCCGCACCGGTCACACTTCAGCTCGTACGTCGGCAATGCCTTCCCTCCATCGGTCGGGCTCGGACGCCGTCATCATACCCCCCGGGGTATTGGGCCGTCAACGCCGCACGGTCCCGCCATCCCGTAGAGTATCCTATCAGCGGCGGTAAGGGGTACGTGCAGCCTTCGACCCGGGAACGCGAGTCCGGCAGGGGCGAGGAGGGGACGTGGCGCTTTCGTGGGCGTGGCTCGCGCTGCTGCTCGGCGCCGTGGGCGCCGGCGCGGCCCTCGTGGCGCTGCTGATAGCGCCTCCCCGGTACGAGCCACCGGCCTTCGCAGGCGCCGCCGGGATGGTCGCGATGTCGGGCTGGGGTCTCGTCCTGCTGTCCGCCCGCCACGGCTCGGTCGGCGCGGCGGTCCTCTCCGGCGCGCTCGGACTCGCCGCCTTCCTCGGGGGCTACCTGCTCGCCGCCTCGATGCTCCCCCTGCTCGCCCGCTCGGCCCCGCCCGCTCCACTGCCGCGTGTGGAGGGCGATCCCGCGCGTTCACCGGCCTACGTGCTGCTGTCGCGCGCCGAGCCCGAACGGTACCACCCGCGCTGGGCGGCGGCCACCGTCGCCGAGGTCTCGGGGTCCGGCTCGATGTTCGTCCCCGTCGCACTCCTGCCGTTCCTCTTCGCCGCCCAGAAGGCTCGCTACCGCCTCGCCCAGGGGCGCAGCCCGGCGCGCCAGACGGTCCTCGGCCTCGCCCAGCGCTCGGCCCGCGCCCTGGGCGTGCCGGAGGTGCGCGTGGCGTGGTGCGAGCCGCCGGGGTCGCTGGCGGAGGCCGTCCATGCGGCCGCGCAGGCCGGGTGCTCCCGCATCGTGGTCGCCACTCTCGCCGTGGCGGAGGGCCATCCCGAGGAGCGCGCCAAGATGGCGCTCGACGCGCTGAAGCCCGGCGAGGCCGGTCTGGAGATCCTCTACACCCAGCCGATGTGGTCCTCGGAGCGGCTCGCCGGGCTGGTCGCCGGCCGAGCCTCGTCGTTCGCCGACGGGAGCCCGGAGGCCGGCGTCACGCTGGTCATGGAGGCGCAGCCCCCCGCGTGGGAGGGCGCGCACGAGGAGTTCGACCGGCAGGAGGCGGCGTTCGCGGGGCGAGTCCGCACCCTCATCGCGGAGGGCGGCGTGCCAGGGGAGCGGATCCGGACCGCGTGGGCGGACTGGAGGACTCCGGACGTCACCGAGACGGTACGTCACCTCGCGGCGCTGGGCTGCGAGCGGGTCGCTGTCGTGCCGGCGGGGTTCCCCACCGAGACGCTCGTCACCATGCTCGACCTGGCTCGCGGGGCCGAGCTCGCCAGGACCGAGGCGGCGGTGCAGCTCCTGCCTCCGTGGGGGAACGACCCCGCCGTGGCCGAGGAGCTGGTATCGCGCATGCGCGAGGCCGCTTCCGGGCGCTCGGAATGACGCCGAGGGCTTGGCGCTTGCGGCGGGGCGGACCGCGGCGGGGCGCTCAGCGCGCCTTGCAGCGCTCCCAGTTCCACGACTGCATCCTGCGGATCTGCGGGTAGCGGAACGCGTAGCGCAGCGCGAGCGACAGCTGGCCCTTGCCCGCCTTCGCGCGGGTGTCGAGGTCATCGATGCCGCGGCGCAGGTCCTCGGCGGTAGTGCCGCGGAAGAGCGTGTAGCCGGTGCCGATCCCCTTGAGCACGTGCGCGTCGGAGCCGCCGGTGGCCGCTATCCCCTGCCCGCCGGCGAACGCCTTGGCGGCGAGACGGTTCGCGTAGACGAGGTACGGCGACGAGTTGAAGAGCTCGAGCCCGTGGAAGGCGACGTCGTAGATCGAGTCGCCGAGCGCCTTGAGGCCGAAGGGGCCGAACGCGCGGTTGGCGAAGGGGTGAGGGATTATCGCCACTCCGTCCTGCTCGTTGATCCGCGAGATCGTCTCGACCGCGGACAGACCCGGAGGCACCATGTCACTCAGGTACAGCCCGAGGATGTGGCCGGAGCGCGAGCTTATCTCCTCCCCGACGACGACCTCGAAGTCGTACATCTCCTCGAGTGACTTCGCGAACAGCGCACCCTCGACCGTGTTGTGGTCCGTGATCGCGATGACGCGCAGGTCCGTCCTCTCCTGCACGTAGTCCATGATCTCGGGTATCCTCGCGAGGCCGTCGCTGTGGTTGCTGTGGATGTGCAGGTCGGCCTTGCTGTAGGTCTCGGTCACTCGTTACCCTTCGCGCCCCTCGTCGGTAGGACCTTCGGCCGACGAGCAAGTCCCGTACCCATGATTCTCGGTACCCCGGCGGTGCCGCTGCACCGCCTCGTGACGAACGGTCGTGCCGCCGGTACCCGCACCCCGGGCGGCGCAGGACCTGTCAAGGATACCCCAACCGCCCCCGGCCCCAACATGGCGGCGCCGACGACGGATGCCGGCGCCACGGCCGCTCGGACCTCCGCCGCCCGCCGCCCTGTCGGTCGCTTTCACCAGTCCTCCACGGCCTGACCGACGGACCAGCGCCGCAGCCGCCGCACGCCCTCGCGCAGACGATCCAGCGGCGAGGCGTAGCTGAAGCGCAGGAACCCCTCGCCCCCCGGACCGAAGTCGATGCCGGGCGCTACCGCGACGCCAGCCTCCTCGAGCAGGCGGTTCGCCAGACGCAGCGAATCGCCGTCCCATGCCCGCGCGTCGGCGAACACGTAGAACGCCCCGAGAGGCTCGCGCGCGACCCCCAGGCCGATCTCGCGCAACGCGGGCACGAGGAAGCGACGGCGCTCGTCGTAGGCCGCTCGCATCCGCGACACCTCCCTGCCGGCCCGGGTCAGCGCCACGGTCCCGGCCACCTGCACGAAGTGGTTCGCGCACAGGAAGAAGTTCTGCTGGATCTTCTCGGCCGGCCGCACGAACTCCCGCGGCGCGACCAGGTAGCCGAGGCGCCAGCCTGTCATCGCGTACGCCTTGGAGAAGCCGTTCAGCACGAACGCGCGATCGGTGAACTCGAGCACGGTGTGCTCGCGGCCCTCGAACTGCAGGCCGTGGTAGATCTCGTCGCTGGCCAGGTACATGCCGGTGTCCTCGGCCACCTCGGCCAGGGCGCTGAGGTCGGCCGGTCGCAGCACGCCCCCTGTCGGGTTGCCCGGCGAGTTGAGCATCGCGGCGCGCGTACGAGGGGTGACCGCGGCGCGCACGTCCTCGGCGAGCAGCCTGAAGCCCTCCTCGGCCCGCACCGGGACGGGTACGGGCACGCCCCCCAGAAAGCGCACGTAGTTCGGGTAGGCGGGGTAACCGGGGTCGGGCACGAGCACCTCGTCGCCCGGGTCGAGCAGCGTGCCGAAGAGCAGCAGCATGGCCGGGGAGGTCCCCTGCGTGACGACGATGTCCTCGCAGTCCACCCTCACGCCGTACCGCTCGTCGAAGTGGGCGGTTACCGCGTCGCGCAGGTCCGGCAGCCCGGCGGACTGGGTGTAGCCGGTGTCGCCGCTCTCCATCGCGGCCTCGGCGGCGTCGGTGATGACCGACGGAGTGGGGAAGTCGGGGTCCCCTATCTCGAGGCGGACGACGTCTCGGCCGGCCGCCTCCAGCGCCTTTGCGCGCGCGACCACGTCCATTACGACGAACGGCCGGATCTCCTCGGCGCGCTTGGAGACGCCGTGACCGCGGGCTCTCACGCCCCGGCCCCGTACTCGCGCTGCAGCGCCAGGCCCATCACCTCGGCGCGTCGCAGCTCGGCGAAGGAGGCCTCGCGGGTGGCGACGACCTCGTGCGGCGCCGACGGATCGAAGACCAGCCCGAGTTCGGAGGCGCGCTCCCAAAGCGGTGTCCCGGGAAGGACGTGCAGCGTGGACATCTGCACCCTGCCCGGGTCCAGCGCCGTCACGAAGCGCATGCCCTGCGCGAACTCGGCCGGTCCGTCGCCGGGCAGGCCGAGGATGAGGTCGCACTCGACCGAGATCCCCTCGGCCTTGCACGCGGCCACGCCCGCGCGGAACCGGTCCCGGTCGAAGGGCCGCCCGCAGATGCCGAGGGCCTCGGCACCCACCGACTGCGGGCCTGTCTCGACGGAGCGCACGCCCGCGCGCCGCAGCATGCGGGCCTCCTCGGGGCCGATACGCTCGATGTCCACCTCGACCGTGTGCAGCCTCACCCCGTTGGAGGCGTGAGGCTCGAGCAGCGCGGCCATCCGGCCCAGGCGGTCCTCGGTGAGGTTGAAGACGGGGTCGATGAAGGAGAACAGGCGCAGACCCGCGCGATCCGCCAGCCATTCGACCTCGGCGGCCACGCGCTCCTGGGAGAAGTGGCGGACGCGGCCGTACCCCTTGCCCTCGAAGCAGTATCCGCACCGGTGCGGGCAGCCGCGGTAGGTCTCCAGGTACGTGGCCCCCTCGACCGGCTCCATGAGGCCGGCGAGGTACGGGGAGGGCAGCTCGTCGAGGTCGGGGACGAGTTGACGGTCGTCGGCCGAGGCCACGGAGCCCTCGCGACGCGTCGTGACGCCCTCGACCCGCCAGGTCTTGCCGCCGGAGGCCATGACTCCGAGCAGCTCGGCGAAGGTGACCTCACCCTCGCCGCGCACCACGACGTCCACGGAAGGGTTGGCCCTCAGCACGTCCTCGGCGATCGGGCCGACCTCCGGGCCTCCGAGCACGATGGAGGTCTCGGGGCGCGCCAACCCGATGAGGCGGCACGCCTCGTAGACGGTCGAAGCGTTCCAGCACGTGACCGAGAAGGCCGCCACGTCCGGCGCCCTGCCGGCGACCCTGTACGCCACCCACCACGCGTCGGTGCCGACGTCCAGGTCCACCGTCTGGAACGCGGCCTTGCCCGAGAGCCGACGGTCCGCCTGCGCGTAGGCGCGCAGGTAGCCCATCGCCAGCGAGCGGTAGCCCGGGGAGTTCAGCGCGACCAGCGCCACCTTCAGCGGACCGCCGCTCACGCCGGCTCCCCGGTCGCGAACGGCGGCTCGAAGTGCATCTCGTAGCCGGGCAGCGCACCTTCGGTCACGCCGGCGAGACGCAGCCACATGCGGTTCACGGTCCCGCTGTCCGCGGCGGCGGCCAGCCAGGGCGCGGCGGGGCCCGGCGGGACCGAGGCCGTATCCAGGACCGCCTCCGCGGAGGCGGCGCCCGTTTCCGCGAGCGCCGTGACCGTCGCCGGCAGGTCGTGCAGATTGTGGCGGCAGACCGGCAGGATCGCGGTCACGACGGCGGATACGCCCGCACGCTCCGCCGCGTCCAGGAAGGCGCGCACGCCGGCCAGCGTCGCCTCCCCGGCTCCCGCCGCCCGAAGCAGCTCGTCGTGCCTGGACGGCGGCGCAAGCAGGCGCACCCTGACGTGGCGAACGCCCACGCACAGAGCCTCCTCGGCGTACACCGCGAGCGCGGGGCCCGCGTCCGTCCGCAACCTTCGCGCTCCCGCAACGAGGGCGCCCGACACGAGGTCCCGCCAGGCGGGGTGTTCGAAGGCGTCGCCCCCTACGAGGGCGACGGAGCCCCCGCGGGCCTGCACGTCGCGGCGGATGGCGGACGCGACCTCCTCGGCAGGGATGAAGGGTGCTTCTTCAGGGCACGGCCGGCAACGGGCGCACGCGGCCGGACGGCCGCCTATGGGGACCTCGGCGTACGCGAGCATGCGCACCTCCCGCAGGACAGGATAGCGCAGAGCCCGCAGCCTCAGGTGCGTGACGCCGGCGTCCCGGCCAGGATGTCGACCACCTCTGCGTCCGACACCTGGGGGAACTCCCGGTAGAACTGGCCGACGGCGCCGAAGGGTTCGGGGACGTCCACCGCCACGACCTCGTCGGCGACCTCGGCCAGCGCCTCGCGCGCTTCGCGGGACATGACGGCCGCGGCGACCACGACGCGCCCGGCCCCCTGGTCGCGCGCGTAGCCGGCCGCCTTGAGGGCGGTGAGACCGGTCGCGATGCCGTCGTCCACCAGGATCGCGGTCTTGCCGCGCAGCTCCAGGGGCGGGCGGCCCGCGCGGTACGCCGCCAGCCGGCGCTCGATCTCCGCTCTCTCCCGCTCGGCTATGCGCCGCACCTCCTCCTCGGAGACACGGGCGAACGGGTTGACGAGCAGCCCGCCGTCCGGGTCGACGGCTCCCGCGGCGAACTCGGGGTTGAGCGGGTGGCCGACCTTGCGCACGACCAGCACGTCGAGCGGCGCCGCGAGCGCCCCCGCCACCTCCGCGGCGAGCACTACGCCGCCCCTCGGTATGCCCAGCACGACCGCGTCGGGCATGCCGCGATACCCGGCCAGCTTCTCGGCGAGCCTGCGCCCCGCCTCGAGCCTGTCACGGAACATCTGCCTCACCCTCGTGCCGGAACTCGTCTCGAACGTCCGGCGACGGTAGAATCATACCCATCATCTCGCGCGGGACCGGCGGTACGATTCGGTGAGCAGCGGTACGCAGGGTTGGGAACGGTACGTCGTGCTCGCCGGCGCGGCCCTCGGGCCGGTCGGCCTGCTGCTCGTGCACCGGTTCTACGGCTACACCCTCTTCCACGTGCTCGTCGAGCTCTTCGCGGTCGTGGTCGCCGCGGGCATCTTCATCGTCACCTGGAACACCCGCCGGCTGCTCGACAACGGGTACCTGCTGGTGCTCGGCATCGCGTTCCTCTTCGTGGGCGGCGTGGACCTGCTCCACACGCTGGCGTACAAGGGCATGGGGGACCTGCTGGGACACGACCACACCGACGTCCCGACCCAGCTGTGGCTCGTAGCCCGCTACCTGCAGGCCGGCGCCATGCTCGTCGCGCCGGCCTTCCTCACGCGCCGCGTGCGGCCCTACGCCGCGATGGCGTTCTCCGCGTGCGTGACGGTCCTCGGCGTCTCCGCGGTGCTGTGGTGGGACGTCTTCCCGGTCGCGCTCGACCCGGTCACCGGCCTGACCCCGTTCAAGGTGGGCAGCGAGTACCTCATCTCGTCGATGCTGGGCGTGGCGGCCCTCGCGTTGTGGAGGAACCGGGAGCGCTTCGAGGCCGGCGTCCTGAGGCTGCTCCTGGGCTCGATACTCGTGACCATCGCCTCCGAGATGGCGTTCACGCTCTACACCGACCCGTTCGGCGCGCTCAACTTCGTCGGCCACCTGCTGAAAGTGCTGGCCTTCTTCCTCATCTACAAGGCGATCGTGGAGTCGGCGCTGCGCCGGCCGTTCGGCGTCCTGTTCAGAGAGGCGGCCGAGCGCGAGGCCGCTCTTGCCGAGAGCGAGGAGCGGTTCCGCACCACGTTCGAGCAAGCCACGGTGGGCATCGCCCATCTCGACCTGGACGGACGCTGGCTGCGTGTGAACGAGCGCCTCGCGGAGATCGCCGGGTACCCGACGGAGGAGCTGCTGCGGCGCTCGTTCAAGGAGATCACCCACCCCGACGACCTGCCCGCGGACCTGAAGCGGATGTCCCGTCTGCTCGCCGGCGAGATATGCGAGTACTGCATCGAGAAGCGCCTCGTGCGCAAGGACGGGCAGCACACCTGGGTCTCTCTCCGCCGCTCGCTTCTGAGAGAGGCCGACGGATCACCCAAGTACTTCGTCTCGATCATCGAGGACATCAGCGAGCGCAGGTCCTCCGAGGAGCGCCTGCGGCGCGCCAAGGAGCTCTCCGAGGCGCTCAACCGCGTCGACGCCGCCATCAACTCGACGCTGGACTTCCGCACCATCATGCGCCGCGCCGTCGTGAGCGCCGCCGCCGGCGTGGGCTGCGAGACGGCCAGTGTCATGCTGCGCGAGGAGGGGTGCTGGGTCCCCATCGTGACGCATGAGTTCCCTGCCGAGATCATCGGCAGGCCCTTCCCGGACGAGGAGTTGCCTCAGGCCGTGCTCGCCGCCGAACTGGGAGTCCCGGTGGCGATATCCAACGCGTACGACGACGACCGCGTCAATCGCGAGGTGATGCGCCGCTACGAGATCCGCTCCGTGCTGGTCGTACCTCTGATCTCGCGGGGCGACTGCGTGGGCTCCATCTACTTCAACTTCCACAGCCACACACACTGGTTCACGCCCGACGAGTCGGACTTCGCCACGTCGCTGGCCTCCGCGCTGGCGCTCGCGATCGAGAACTCCCGCCTCTACGACGCCCAGCGGACCATCGCCGAGACCCTGCAGGCCGCGCTGATGGCGATGCCCGACCGGCTGCCGCGGGTGGACTTCGCCGGCGCCTACCGCTCCTCGGGGGATCCGAGCAGCATCGGTGGGGACTTCTACGACGCCTTCGTCCTCGGCCCGGCGAGGATCGCCTTCACGCTCGGCGACGTGTCCGGCAAGGGCCTCGCAGCCGCCACCGTCACCGCCATCGCGCGCTCGACGCTCAGAGCGTTCGCGTACCGCGACTCGGAACCGGCGCGTGTGCTGGCGGAGGCGAACGCCGTGCTCGTGCGGCAGATGGAGGAGGACCGGTTCGTGACCGCGCTCTGCGGGGTGCTCGACACCTCCTCGGGCCTGCTCACGCTCTCCACGGCCGGCCACCCCCCGCCCCTGCTCTGCGGCCCCGAGCATTGCGGCTACCTCGAGGTACCGGCGAACCCGCCGCTCGGGCTGTTCGCCGGCATCCGCTTCGAGGAGGTCTCCGTGCGGCTCGGCCCGGGCGAGATGATCGTGGCCTACAGCGACGGGATGCTCGACGCGCGGGGCGAGAGCGGCTTCTTCGGCGAGAAGCGCCTGCTGAGGCTGCTCACGGACCTGGCCACCGAACCGGCCGAGGAGCTCGTGGCCCGGGCGATAGCGGCGGTCGAGTCCTTCACCGGGGGCGTGCTGACCGACGACGCGGCGATTGCGGCGTTCCGTCTCACCGCGGCGAACCTCTCGCTGGTCGCAGAGCAGCCGACCGAGCTGCCCGAGAGGCTGAGCGCCGGGTAGACGCGGGCGATCCGTCCGCAGCCGCCCGGGAGAGACGCGCAGCGGCTCCCCCGGGCGGAGGAGCCGCTCGTAGTCGCTGGTGTCCGAGGGGGGAGTTGAACCCCCACGAGGTTGCCCTCACTAGGCCCTCAACCTAGCGCGTCTGCCATTCCGCCACTCGGACGTGACCGCCGTCCCCGCAGACAGCGAACGGAAGTATACCAACAGGCCCCCGAGGGCGCCAAGGCGCGCGACCGGGTCGGGAAGGACTCGTCCCGGTGATGAGTGCCCGCTCCCTAGCCTAGCCGGCTCTTCGTTCGGCGACGGGTACGGGGAACGGTTCGGCGAAATGGCACGCCGTCCGCTGCCCCGGGCCGACCTCACGCAGCTGGGGCTCCTCCTCGGCGCACCCGGGGAGCCGTGCGACGGGGCAGCGCGTGTGGAAGCGGCAGCCGCCGGGCGGGTCGACGGGCGTCGGCACGTCGCCCTGCAGGATGATGCGGTCGCGGTCGCGCTCCCGCCGCGGGTCGGCGACAGGCGCCGCGGAGAGAAGCGCCTGGGTGTAGGGGTGCTGCGGGCTCGTGTACAGCGTGTCGCAGCATCCCGTCTCCACGATCCTGCCGAGGTACATCACCGCGACGCGGTCGGAGATGTGCCTGACGACCGAGAGGTCGTGCGCGATGAACAGGTAGGCCAGCCCCAGTTCGGCCTGTAACCCCGTCAGCAGGTTGATGATCTGCGCCTGGATCGAGACGTCCAGCGCGGACACCGGCTCGTCGCACACGACGAGCCTCGGCCTGAGGGCGAGCGCCCGGGCGATCCCGATCCTCTGACGCTGCCCGCCGGAGAACTCGTGGGGGTAGCGGTCGACGTGCTCGGGGTTCAGTCCCACGGTGCGGAGCAGCTCCTTCACCCGCTCCCCGCGCTCCTCCCGCGTCCCGACGCGATGCACGACCAGAGGTTCCTGGATGATGCTGCCGACCGTCATCCGCGGGTTCAGGGAAGCGTAGGGGTCCTGGAAGACGACCTGCGCGTCGCGGCGCAGCCGCCGCAACTCGTTCCCGTGCGCGTGCGTGACGTCGGTCCCGGCGAACTCGACCCTCCCCGACGTCGGTTCGATGAGGCGCAGCGCCAGCCGCGCCAGCGTCGTCTTCCCGCAACCGCTCTCGCCGACCAGCCCCAGCGTCTCGCCCTCGTCCAGGGTGAGGGAGACGCCGTCGACGGCGTGCACCGCCTCACGGCGGCGCGACCACCCGCGCTCGCGCACCGGGAAGAGCTTCCGCACCTCGGTGACGCGCAGCAGCTCGCTCATCCCGTCCCTCCCGTGCCGGAAGCCCGCTCCTCGGCCGCGGCCACCTCGACGACCGACGCGAGCGAGACCTCCCGGGCGAAGTGGCACGCCGAGAGATGCCCCGGCGTCACCTCGCGCAGATCAGGGTAGCGCGTCCGGCAGACCCGCCGCCCGAACCTGCACCTCGGGGCGAAACGGCACCCGTCCGTCAGGCCGATGAGCGAGGGCGGCGTGCCGGTGATGGACGGCAGGGCGCCGGCGCGCTTGGAGTCCAGCGCCGGCAACGAGCCGAGGAGCCCGATCGTGTACGGGTGACGAGGCTCCGAGAACACCTCCTCGACGGGTCCGGCCTCCACACGCCGCCCGGCGTACATCACCATGACGTCGTCGGCCATCCCGGCCACCACGCGCAAGTCGTGGGTGATGAGCAGGATGCTCGAGCCGGAGTCGCGGCGGAGGTCCTCCATGAGGGCGAGGATCTGGGCTTGTATCGTGACGTCGAGCGCGGTCGTGGGCTCGTCCGCGATCAGGATGCTCGGGTCGCACGCGAGCGCCATCGCGATCATCGCGCGTTGGCGCATGCCTCCCGAGAACTGGTGCGGGTAGTCGTCGAAGCGGCGCTCCGCTCCCGGGATCCCGACGCGCCTGAGGAGCTCGACGGCTCTCGCGCGGGCTTCCTCTCGACCCGGATCGGCGTGCGCGCGTATCGCCTCGACGACCTGGCGGCCCACGGTGAGCACCGGGTTCAATGCCGTGAGCGGGTCTTGGAACACCATCGCTATCTCCGCGCCTCGAACGCCGCGCAGCTCGGTCTCGGGCGCCCCCACGAGCTCCACGCCCTCGTAGCAGGCGCTGCCGGAAACGACGCGCCCCGGGCGTTGCACCAGGCCGAGAACGGACAGGGCCAGCACGGTCTTGCCGCAGCCGGACTCCCCGACCACGCCGAGGGTACGTCCGCGCGCGAGCTCGAAGGACACGCCGTCGACGGCCTTGACGACGCCTTCGTCGGTGTCGAAGTACGTCCTGAGGTCCTCGACCCTCAGCAGCGGCGCCGCCGCCTCCCTCGGGCGGCTCACGACACGCCCTCCCGCTGCATGGGGTCCAGCGCGTCCCGCAGGCCGTCGCCGAAGAAGTTCACGCACAGCACCGTGAGCACGATCATGAGCCCGGGGAACCACGTCAGCCACGGGTAGAGCACCATGGTCGACTTGGCCTCGGTCAGCATGTTCCCCCAGCTCGGGGTAGGCGGCTGGATCCCGAACCCGAGGAAGCTCAGGACCGACTCCACTATGATCGCCGTCCCGACGGTCAGGGTCGTGTTCACGACGACCGGGCCCACGGCGTTGGGCAGCAGGTGGCGCACGATGATGCGCCCGCTCGAGGCACCGGTCGAACGAGCCGCCTCGACGAACTCCTTCTCCCGCAGCGAGAGGAACGAACCGCGGACCAGCCTGGCCACCGGCATCCAGGACAGGAGCCCCACGATGAGGACGATGTTCCACAACGTGCCTCCGAAAGCGGCCCCCGCGACCATGAGCAGGGGCAGCAACGGCAGCGACAGCATCATGTCGGTGAACCGCATCAGGACGTTGTCGAGCCAGCCGCCGAAGTAGCCGGCGATCATACCCACGGCGGTGCCGGCCAGGAGCGCGACTACCGCCACGACCAGCCCGACCATCAGCGACACCCTCCCGCCCATCACGATCCGCGAGAGCTGGTCGCGCCCGAGCTCGTCGGTCCCCATGGGATGCGAGGCCGAGGGAGGCTGCGCACCGAGGTAGCTGATCTCGGTGTGGTCGTACGGGACGATCAGGGGAGCGAGCACGGCCGCGGCGTAGAGCACCGCGAGGACGGCCGCGGCGGCGGCGGCGAGCCTGTGACGGCGGAACCGGCTCGAGAACACCTGCCACTGGCTCCTACCCGCGCCGTAGACGGGCTCGTCGGAGACGTCCGGGAGCGCAGGCGCGGGGTCACGCTCGGTCCCGGGCTCGGGCAAGGCGCTACTCATCGCGGATCCTCGGGTCCAGGAAGCCATAGACGATATCCGCGAGCAGGTTGAACGCGACGAGGACGGTCGAGCTGAAGAGCACGGTCCCCATCACCAGCGGGTAGTCGCGCCTCAGCAGTCCCTGGTAGAAGAGCCGCCCCATACCGGGCCAGGCGAAGATGGTCTCGGTCACGATCGCCCCGCCGAGCAGCGTCGCGAAGTCGATCGCGACGATCGTGACGACGGGGATGAGCGCGTTCCGCAGCGCGTGCCTGCCGATCACCGCCCACTCGGGGAGCCCTTTGGCCCGCGCCGTGCGCAGGTAGTCCGAGCGGACGACATCGAGCATGGCGGAGCGCTGGTACCTGCTCCAGCCCGCGACCATCGTCAGAGAGAGCGTCATCACGGGAAGCACCAGGTGCCGGAGGCGGTTCAGGACGTCCCCCTCCATCCCCGGCGAGTACATGCTCGCGGTGTAGAACAGCGGCTCCTTCAGGCCGAGCCAGTCCATCAGGTAGAAGCCCAGCACGAGCTGCAGGATCAGACCGAACCAGAAGACCGGCATCGAGAATCCGAAGAACGAGAATGCCGTGGCCAGGTAGTCGAAGACCGAGTACTGCCGCATGGCGGAGTAGACGCCGATGGGTATGGCCACCGCGAGCGCCACGAGGACCGTGATCCCTACCAGCACGAGGGTGTTCTTGAAGCGGTCCCAGACGATCGGCAGCACCGGCGTCTTGTACGAGAAGCTCTCGGACCACTCCCCCTCTCCCCGGACCGAGTCCCGTACCCAGTAGGCGAACTGCACGTACGCGGGCTTGTCCAGCCCCATCCGCCTCTCGATCCTCTGGATGTCGGCCGGAGAGACGTTGGGGTTGTTGCGCAGGCGCGCGAGCGGGTCTCCCGCGAACTGCATCAGCGAGAACACGATGACCGTGACGAGCGCTATCACGCCCAGGCTGTACAGGAACCGGCGCGCCACGAAGGGGGCGAGGTCCTTCAGCGTCGCCGCTGTCGAGGCGAGTCGTCCCACCGGCGGCTCCCCGTCAGTCCTCGTGACGGGGGCCGGCCCGCGGACGCGCGAGCCGGCCCCCCTCGGAGCTTCACACAGGCTCGGAGGCCTCTCCCGAGCCTACTCCTTCCACCACTCGCCGAGGTTCCAGAACACGCCCTCCAGCGTCGCGTTGTTCTCGACGTTGTGGATCCCGCCTCGCGCGGCCACGATGGAGAGGCGCTGGTACAGTGGGATCAGCGGCACGTCCTCGGCTATCTGCGTCTGGACCTTCTTCAGCAACTCGGCGCGCGCCGCCTCGTCGACCTCGGCGTCGGAGGCCTTCAGCCACTCCGTCACCTGGTCGTTGCGGTAGCGGTAGTAGTTCTGGCCGCCCGGAGGGACCGCATCCGAGGCGTACAGGAACGTCGAGCCGGGGTCCGGGCTGGCCAGCCATGCCCACAGCCCGAGCTCGTAGGTGCCGTCGACGACGGTGCTGCCCAAGAACGTGGAGGGCTCCTCGTTGTCGATCCTCAGCTCGATGCCCACGTCCTTCAGCTGCGACTGCATGATCTGCTGGACCTTCTCGCGGCCGGCGTTGCCGGCGGTCGACTTGATCTCGATCGTCAGCCGGTTCCCGCCCTTTGCGTAGTAGCCGTCGGCACCCTTCGCGTACCCGGCCTCGCCGAGGAGCTGCTCGGCCTTGGTGGTGTCGAACGCGTACTTCTCCCACGCCGATACGTACACGGAGGCCTGCTCCGGCACGAAGATGCTCTGCAGCGGGCTGACCTGGCCCTTCATCACCTGATTCGAGATGGCATCGCGGTCCACGGCGTAGGCGACCGCCTGGCGGACCCTCGCGTCGGACACCTTCTCCAGGTTGAAGCCGAGGTGCTCCCAGATCGTCCCGGGGTCCGCCTGCACATCGGCGCCCTCGACCGCCTCGAGCTGCTCGATGAGGCTCACGTCCGGCGCCGGGTTGATCGCGTCCACCTCACCCGTCTTGAACTGCGCGACCTCGGTGTTCGTGTCCGGGATGAACTTGAACGTCACGGCATCGAGGTATGACGTGTGCTCGCTCCAGAAGGCCTCGTTTCGCTCCAGGGTGATGCTGTCGCCCTTGGCCCACTCCTTGAACACGAACGGTCCGCTGGCGACGGGGATCTCGGCGTTGATGACCTCGTTGAAGTCCTTGCCCTCGAGGGCATGCTTGGGCAGCAGGGTCTGCGACACGGCGAAGAGGTCCTTGTAGGCGGCGTACGGCTTCTTGAAGGTGAGCTTGGCGGTCTTACCGTCGGCGTCGATCCTCTCGATGTCCTCGTAGCCCGTGCGCGACAGGATCTTGTTCTTCTCGTCCATGGTGGTCTGCCACGTGAACTCGACGTCCTCGCCGGTGACGGGGGTGCCGTCGCTCCAGACGGCCTCCTCCCTGATCTTGTACGTCACCGTGAACGGGTCCTCGGTGACGAGGCCGTTCTCCAGGGTCGGGACCTCCTCGACGAGGAGCGGTTCGTAGGTGAAGTCGGGCCGTACGCGCACGAGCCCCCAAAGGACGTTGGCGACGACGTCCTTGGTGGCCATCATGTCCCCGCCCTCGATGAAGGGATTCAGGATCTCGGGCTCCTGCTCGTACCCGATCACCAGCGTCCCGCCGACCTTGGGCTCGACAGCCCGTTCGTCGCCGCCCCTCTCGCCCTCCGCAGCGCGGCCGCAACCCGTCACGAGCGACAGGCCGAGTACGAGCGCCAGCGTCAGGACCAGGAGCTTACGGAATCGATCTGACAAAGGGGCCTCCCTTCGATGACGACGAATCCGACCGTTCGTCGTTCGCAAGCGTTCAGCCGCAGGGAGCCCCTTCGGTCGCGTCCGCGCTCCGCCCGGCGGCGGGCTCGGCTCGCGCGACGGCCCCTGCTGGCGGAACACGACCACTTGGAAGTTTCTCTCTGTTGCAATGGAAACGCAAGGACGCTGGATACGCCTCCGGGGGGCGCGACACGAAGAACGCCCCCGCGGGGAGGGGCGTTCACAAGGAGCGGACGATGGGGGCTACAAGCCGAGGATGACCATGAGCAACAGCGACGTCACGGCGAACACGCAGGCCGTTCCGATCGTAATGCGGTCGAGGTTCCGTTCGATGATGCCGGTGCCGGCCGAGGTGGAGGGCATCATGCCTCCGAACATCGAGGACAGACCGGTCCCCTTGCCGGAGTGGAGCAGCACGAACACGATCATTCCGAGGGCGGACAGCGTATGGATGATGACGAGCAGCCACTCGAGCGCGTTCACGTCCCACCTCTTCCTCGGCCGCGCGTACGGGCGGTGTATCAGTATACCAGCAGGCTGCGCCCCGTCCACTCCTCGGGGGGCTCGATGTCCAGAAGGTCGAGTGCGGAGGGGGCCACGTCGGCGGGTATCCCCCCCGCCCGCACCTCCCGCACGCGGTCGGAGACCACCAGGAACGGCACCTCGTCGGTGGTGTGAGCGGTCAGCGGGCCTCCATCGGGCTCGCGCATCCGCTCGGCGTTGCCGTGGTCGGCCGTCACCAGCGCCTCCCCGCCGGCGCGCCCGATCGCCTTCACGATCCGCCCCACCCCGTCGTCGACCGCCTCCACCGCCTTCACGGCCGCCTCCAGCACGCCGGTGTGCCCGACCATGTCGCAGTTGGCGTAGTTCACGATGTAGACGTCGGCAGCACCCGCCCCGATGGCCTCGACGAGACGGCGCGTGACCTCGGGCTCGCTCATCTCCGGCTGCAGGTCGTAGGTCGGCACCTTCGGGCTCGGGACGAGCACCCGCTCCTCGCCGGGCTTGGGGGGCTCCACGCCGCCGTTGAGGAAGAACGTCACGTGCGCGTACTTCTCGGTCTCGGCGATGTGGAACTGGCGCAGACCGGCCTCGGCCAGCACGTCGGCCAGCACGCATCGCGGCAGTTCCTTGGGGAAGGCCACGGGCGCGGGGATGGTCGGGTCGTACTCCGTGAGGCACACGAAGCGGACCCGGGGGAACGCGGGACGCTCGAACTCGGCGAACGCGGGGTCCACGAAGGCTCGCGTGATCTCGCGCGCCCTGTCCGGGCGGAAGTTGAAGAACACGAGCGCGTCGCCGTCCGAGACGGTCGCCGCCGTCCCCTCGTCGCCGAGCACCACGGTGGGCTCGACGAACTCGTCGGTCGTGCCCTCGGCGTAGCTGCGCTCGACGGCACCGGCGGCGTGCTCGGTCTCCAGCCCCTCGCCCAGCACCATGGCGCGCCAGGCCCGTTCGACCCGGTCCCAGCGCCGGTCGCGGTCCATCGCGTAGTAGCGGCCCATCACGGTGGCGACTCGTCCGGCGCCGAGCTCTCGCAGGAACCCCTCCAGCTCGCGCACGTAGCCCGCGCCGCTCGTGGGCGGCACGTCGCGGCCGTCGAGGAACGCGTGCACGTAGAGGCGGTCGGCGCCGCGCGCACGGGCCCCCTCGACCAGCGCGTACAGGTGGCTGTTGTGGCTGTGCACGCCCCCATCGGACAGCAGGCCCATGAAGTGCACAGCCCCGCCAGCGCGCACGGCGCCATCGATCGCCTCGTCGAGCACGGGGTTGGCGGCCAGCGTGCCATCCTCGATCGCCGCGTTGATGCGGGTCAGCTCCTGGTAGACGACGCGCCCCGCGCCGATGTTGAGGTGCCCGACCTCGGAGTTGCCCATCTGCCCCTCGGGCAGGCCGACGGCCAGCCCGCTCACCGACAGCGGTGCCCACGGGTAGCGCGCGAAGAGGCCGTCCAGGTTCGGCGTGCGGGCCAGCGACACCGCGTTGCCCGCGCTCGGAGGCGCCAACCCGTAGCCGTCCATCACCACCAGCAGCAGCGGCGACCGCGGACCGCCCCCGCGCCCCGGACTGCAGCCCCGCATCGCCTACAGCGCCGCTCTGACGATCTCGGCGAACGTGCGCGCCTCCAGCGAAGCCCCTCCCACGAGCGCGCCGTCGATGTCGGGCTCGCCGAAGAACATCGCCGCGTTCTCCGGTTTGACCGAGCCGCCGTACAGCACCCGCATGGACTGAGCGGCCGGAGGACCGTACATGGCGCCGACGGTGGCCCGGATGGTGCGGGAGACGTCGTTGGCGACCTCGGGGATGGGCGTGTGGCCCGTGCCGATCGCCCAGATCGGCTCGTACGCCACCACCAGCGCCGCCGCCTGCTCGGCCGTCAGCCCTTCCAAGCCCGCCCGCACCTGGCCGCGCACGAACTCCTCCGTGCCCTCCGCCTCGTGCGTGGCGAGCGACTCGCCCACGCACACGACCGGCACCATGCCGGCGGCGAAGACGGCCCGCGCCTTCTTGTTGACGGTCCCGTCGGTCTCGCCGAAGTGCTCGCGCCGTTCCGAGTGTCCGACGATCGCGTAGTCGCAGCGCAGGTCGGCCAGCATCCTGGGCGAGACCTCGCCCGTGAAGGCGCCCTCGGTCTCCCAGAAGACGTCCTGGGCCCCCAGCTTCATCTCGAGCCTGTCGAGCTCGATCACGGTCGAGACCGACTTCAGCGCGGTGAACGGCGGGCACACCGCCACCTCCACGCGGTTGTAGACGCCGCTCACGAGCTGGTCGAGCTCCTGTGTGAGGATCGCGCCCTCCCCCGCCGTCTTGTACATCTTCCAGTTGCCCGCGATCAGCGGCTTGCGCCCGTTCGTCGCCATCTAGCCCTCCTTGTCCGACAGCGCCTCGACACCGGGCAGAGGCGCCCCCTCAAGCAGTCTCATCGACGCGCCGCCGCCGGTCGACACGAAGGTGACGCGCTCCTCGAGGTCGAACTTGCGCAGGGCGGCGACGCTGTCGCCTCCCCCCACCACCGACACGGCCCGGGTGTTCCGAGCGACCGCGGTGGCGATCTCCCGCGTGCCGGCCTCGAAGGGCTTCATCTCGAACACGCCCATCGGCCCGTTCCAGAAGATCGTCCGCGCGTCGGCGACCGCGCCCTTGTACAGCTCGACGGTCGTCGGCCCGATGTCGAGCCCCATCTGGTCGATGCCGATCTCCTCGCGGCCGCACACCTGCGTGGACACGTCCTCGGCCATCTCGGTCGCCACCACGAAGTCCACCGGCAGCATCACGTCCACGCGCCGCTCGGCGGCCTTCGCGAGCATCTCCCCGGCACGCTCCACCCAGTCCTCCTCGACGATGGAGCGTCCTACGCCGATGCCTCTTGCCACGAGGAACGTGAAGCACATGCCGCCGCCGATGAGCAGCGAGTCCGCTCTGTCGAGCAGTTTGTCGATGACGCCGAGCTTGTCGGAGACCTTCGAGCCCCCGAGGATCGCCGTGAACGGGCGCTGCGGCTCGGAGAGCATGTCGGTGAGCGTCTCGACCTCCCGGGCGAGCAGGAAGCCCGCCACGGCCGGCAGCAGATGAGCGACGCCCTCGGTGGAGGCATGGGCGCGGTGGGCGGCTCCGAACGCGTCGTTGGCGTAGAGGTCTCCGAGCGCGGCGAGGCGCGCGGCGAAGGCGGGGTCGTTGGCCTTCTCGCCGGGGTTGAAGCGCACGTTCTCCAGCATGAGGACCTCGCCGTCGACCATGCGGGAGACCGCCTCCTCGGCCTCCGGGCCCACCGTCTGGTCGATGAAGACCACGTTGCGCCCGAGCAGGCGCTGCAGCACCCGGCGGACCGGGCGCAGCGAGTAACGGGGGTCGGGCTCCCCCTTGGGCCGGCCGAGGTGACTCATCAGAACGACCCGCGCGCCGTGGTCGATGAGGAAGCGGATCGTCGGCAGCGCGGCCCGGACCCGCGTGTCGTCCGTGACCGTGCCCTCCGACAGCGGCACGTTGAAGTCCACGCGCACGAGCGCCCGCTTCCCGCGCACGTCCACGTCCCTGATCGTCCTCTTGCGGAACATCGGGCCTCCCTCCGGAAGCGGCGGACGGTACGGGCGGCCCGAACGTCCCAAGCCCACGAACCGAAGGAGCCCCCGAAGCAGCCGATCGCCCTGTCCCTACGGCAGCACCCTCTTCGCCAGGTCCGCCACCCGGTTGCTGTACCCCCACTCGTTGTCGTACCAGGACAGGATCTTCACGAAGTCGCCCGTCCCGCCCATCACCATCGTGGCCTGGGCGTCGAACACCGAGGACGCGGGGTTCCCGACGACGTCCACCGAGACTATCGGGTCCTCGGTGTACTCGAGGATCCCGGACATCGGTCCATCGGCGGCGGCCTTCATGGCGGCGTTGACCTCGTCTGCGGTGACCTCGCTCTCGAGTTCCGCGGTGAGGTCGACGACCGAGCCGTCCGGCGTCGGGACGCGGATGGAGAAGCCATCGAGCTTGCCCTTCATGGTGGGCAGCACGAGCCCGATCGCCTTGGCCGCGCCCGTGGAGGTCGGGATCATGGAGAGCGCGGCGGCCCGGGCGCGCCGCAGGTCGGAGTGGGGCAGGTCGAGGATGCGTTGGTCGTTGGTGTAGCTGTGGATCGTGTTCATGAAGCCGCGCTTCACCCCGAACGCGTCCATCAGGACCTTGGCCACGGGCGCGAGGCAGTTCGTCGTGCAGGAGGCGTTGGAGACGACGTGGTGCGAAGACGGGTCGTACGCGTCGTCGTTCACGCCGAGGACCACCGTGATGTCCTCGTTCTTCGCGGGCGCGGAGATGATGACCTTCCGGGCTCCGCCGGAGTCGATGTGCGCGCGCGCCTTGGTGGCGTCGGTGAACAGCCCCGTGGACTCCACCACGACGTCCACGCCCAGGTCCGCCCAGGGAAGCGCACCGGGGTCGCGCTCGGCCAGCACCTTCACCTCGCGGCCCCCGACGCTGAAGGCCGAGTCGGCCGCCTCCACGCCGCGGTCGAACACGCCGTGGATCGAGTCGTACTTCAGCAGGTGAGCCAGGGTCTCGGCATCGGTCAGGTCGTTGACCGCCACCACCTCGATCCCCGGGTCCCCCTCGCACGCGCGGAAGACCAGCCTTCCGATGCGGCCGAACCCGTTGATGCCGATACGAATCGCCAACGCGCATCCCTCCTCGTCACCGGAAAGCAGCGGCGCGCGTCGCCCTCGCGCGGCGCGCGTCACCCTCTCATTCCCCTCGGGAACGCCTCATCCTCTGCGCTCGCGTCCCCGCTTCCCGCCCCCCGACGAGCCCGCTATCTCCCCGGCGATCTCCTCGAGACGGCGAATCCGATGATACACCGCCGATTTCGACAGCGGCGGGTCCGCGAGCTCCCCGAGCTCGCGCAAGGAGACGTCGGGGTGCTCCAGCCTGAGGCGGGCCAGCTCCCGCAGCGCCGGCGGCAGAGCGTCCAGTCCTCGCTCCTCGGCGACGGCGCGTATGGCCGAGACCTGGGCCAGGGCGGCGTCCGCCGTCTTCTGCAGGTTCGCCGTCTCGGCGTTCACCAGACGGTTGACCTCGTTGCGCATGCTCTTGATGACCCGCACGTCCTCGGTCTGCAGCAGCGCGCGATGCGCACCGGCGAGCGCGAGGAACGTCACGATGGGCTCCGCTCCCTTCAGGTACACCGCATACAGCCCGCGCCGCCGCGTGACCCGCGCGTCGATGCCGAACCGCTCCATCAGCCCGGCGAGGTCCTCGGCGAGACGCTCGGTCTCGGCCGTGAGCTCGAAGTGGAAGTCCCCGTGCGGGTCGGCCACGAAGCCCCCTCCGAGGAAGGCGCCGCGCAGGAACGCCATCGCGCAGCAGTCGCGCTTGACGAGCGCGGAGGGGACGCCGTACCCGATGCCCCCGCGTTCGGCGAGTACGCCCAGGTCGGCCAAGGCCGCTCGCAACCTGGGCTGGCTGGGCACGGTGATGAGGTAGTTGTTCGCCTTGTGCAGCACCGAGCGGCGAACGGTGAGCTCGGTCTTCAGGTCGTAGAGCTCGTGGAGCAGCTTGATCGTCTTGCGCGCCACCGGCGCGGTCTCGGTGGCGATCTCCAGCCGGTACCGTCCCTCCCCGGCGATGTGCAGGGCGCCTTCCACCCGCACCAGCGCGGAGAGCTCCGCCTTCGGACAACAGCCGCGCCGCGGGGCTACTCGCGAGAGCTCCTCCTTGACCTCGGCGGTGAACGACACTTCAGAGGACCTCCTCGAGTGCGCGCGCCAGCTTCGCCTTGGAGTGGTGGCGGCAGTCGTCCTCGGCCGCGACGTCCGCCACGGTCACGGCGACCCCTTCGCGCCGGATCCGCTCGACGACGTCCCGCCCCGCGTCCACGACATCGACCTCCGTGTCGCTTTGCAGGAGGCGCCGGCCGAGACGCGCGGCGTCGTTCACGAGCACGGCGTCCAGCGCGCCGTCGACCCCGTGTTCGCGCAGTGCCTTCACGTGCCCGTAAGCGTCCATGCCGGCCGTCTCGCCGCGCTGGTTCGCGACGTTGCACACGTACAGGCGCTTCGCCCGCGTGCGCCTCAACGCATCCACGATGCCGGGGACGAGCACGTTGGGGATGATGCTGGTGAACAGCGAGCCCGGTCCGATCACCACCGCGTCGGCGGACTCGATCGCCTCCACTGCCGGCGCGTACGCCCGCGGCGAGGGCGGGTCCAACGCCACGCGCGAGACCGCCGAGGCGCTCCGCGCGATGTTCGCCTGTCCGCTCAGGGGTCGGCCCGATCGGTCCTCGGCATGCAGCGCGACGTCGTCCAGCGTGGACGGCAGGACGCGGCCGCGCGCGCGCAGCAGCTCGCCGGCCTCGGCCAGCGCCTCGGCGAAACCGCCTTCGATGTCGGCCAGCGCGGCGATGATGAGGTTGCCGAGCGCATGGCCTGCGAGCCCTTCGCCTCGAGGGAAGCGGTACCGGAAGACCTCGGCCAGCGCGTTTCCGGGCTCGGCTAGGGCGATCAGGCAGTTCCGCGCGTCGCCGGGGGGCAGGATGCCCAGCTCGCGCCGGAGCATGCCCGAGGAGCCCCCGTCGTCGGCGGCCGTGACGACGGCGGTCGTCCGGAAGCCCAGCTCGACCAGACACGACAGCACCACGGGCATCCCCGTGCCGCCGCCCAGCGCCACCGCACGCCTCGAGCCGCCGGTCATCGCGCCAGCCTGTCCTTGCCGATGTCGCGATGGCTGACGCTCACCCTGAAGCCCTTGCGGCGGAGGTGCGACGCCGTCTCCTCGGCGAGGCAGACACTGCGGTGCATGCCTCCGGTGCAGCCCATGGCGATCGAGAGGTGCGTCTTGCCCTCCGCCAGGTACCCGGGCATCAGCGCGTCCAGCAGCGCGAACCAGCGGTCCAGGAACGTCTTGGTCTCGCCGCGCGACAGCACGTACTCGCGTACCGGCTCCTCGGTGCCGGTGAGCGGTCTGAGATCGGGGTCGTAGTAGGGGTTCGGGAGGAAGCGCACGTCCATCACGATGTCCGCGTCGATGGGCAGTCCGTACTTGAAGCCGAAGGACGAGACGGTGACCGACAGCGTCGCGCGCAGGTTGCCGGAGAAGAACTCATCGCGGATCGCCTCGCGCAGGTCGGACGGCCGCATCTCGCTCGTGTCGATGACCACCCCGGAACGGCCCCGGATCTCGGCCAGTGCCTCGCGTTCCGCCGCGATGGCGTCCACGATCGAGCCTGCCTCCTCCAGCGGGTGGCGGCGGCGCGTCTCCTTGAAGCGCCTCACGAGCGTCTCGTCGTCGGCTTCGAGGTAGAGCAGGTGGAACTCGACGCCGCCCTCCTCCAGCGCCTGCAGCTCGCCCGAGAGCTGATCGAAGAACTCGCGGCCGCGCACGTCGCAGGCCACGGCGACGCGGCGGATCTTGCTGCCGGGGAGGCTCGTGAGCTCCACCATCTGACGGATGAACGCCGGCGGCAGGTTGTCGATGCAGAAGTACCCGAAGTCCTCGAACGTGTGGATGGCCTGGCTCCGTCCCGCGCCGGACATCCCGGTGACGACCACGAACTGAGGACCCGAGCGAGCGACGGCCTCCTCCACGCCGGCCGGTCCCCCGTCCGGCGGCGGGCCGGCCGGGCGGCCCGGGCTCATCGCCGGCCCCCCTCGGAGGCGAGCAGCTTGGTGAGCACCGACGTCGCGATGGATATCAGGAGCGCGGCCAGGACGGTCTGCCAGAAGCCGACGAGGTCCAGGCCGGGAACCGCCCACGCCACGACGTACAGCATCGCCGCGTTCACCACCAGCGCGAACAGGCCCAGCGTCAGCAGCGTGACCGGCAGCGAGACGAGGTGCGCGATCGGCTTGAGCGTGGCGTTGACGACCGCGAGCACGATCGCCGCCACGAGCGCGGTGCCGAACGCGTCGGCGGGGTCGAGCTCGAGCAGCGCGCCCTCGAAGAGGTACGCGACGCCGAAGATGACGAGCGCCGAGACGAGCAAGCGGACGAGGAACCTCATGTCACTGACTCCCCTCGGGCTCGTCGGCGGTGCGTTCCACGCTGGTGGAGAGTATAGCGCGACGGACGTCCTCGGCGACCTCCAGCGGGACGCGGGCGCGCTGGGCGATCTCGGCGGCGGAGGCCTCGCGCAGGCGCTTCAGGGAGCCGAACGCCCGCAGCAGCGCCCTCTTCCGCGCCGGCCCGACGCCGGGCACGTCGTCCAGCGCGCTGGCGGTCATCGCCTTGCCGCGGAGCTTCCGGTGGTAGGCGACGGCGAACCGGTGCGCCTCGTCGCGGATACGCTTCACGAGGTAGAGCGAGGCGGAGCCCGGAGGCAGGACGACCGGCTCGTCGAACCCGGGCGCGAACAGCTCCTCCTCGCGCTTGGCCAGCGCGGCGACGGGGACGGCGACCCCGACGTCGGCGAGAGCCGCGCGAGCGGCGCCGAGCTGCGGCCTGCCGCCGTCCACGATCAGCAGGTCGGGTAGGCCGCGGGCGAAGCGCCGGTCTCCCGCGCCGTGCCGCGCGAACCTCCGCCGCAGCGCCTCGCCCATCATCGCCACGTCGTCGGCCTCCTCGGAGGGCATGCGGATCCGGAAGCGGCGGTACGCGCCGGGCACCGGGCGGCCGGCCTCGAACACCACGAGCGAGGCCACCGATTGGCGGCCGTGCAGGGTCGAGACGTCCACGCACTCGATCCGCATGGGAGGGGCGGGCAGCGCAAGCGCGCTCTCCAGCTGGAGGAGCGCCGCGTTCGAGCGCTCCTCGTCGTAGCGCGTCCGGTGCACGTAGCGCGCGAGCGTGTGCCGGGCGTTGGTCGCCGCCATCTCCAGCAGGCGCCTCTTCTCGCCGCGGCGCGGGACCGTCAGGCGGACGCGCGTGCCGCGCCGCTCGGACAGCCACTCCTCCATCGCACCGGGATCCTCGGGCAGCGCGGGCACGACCACCTCGCGGGGGATCTCCGGGGTCGTCCCGTAGTAGCGCAGCAGGAAGCCTTCCACGAGCTCCGGCTCCCCGATGTCGAGCCCCTTGTCGAGCACGAACTCGTTGCCGATGAGCACACGGCCCTCGCGCACCACGAAGGCGTGGACGCCCGCGATCGTCTCCTCGCGGAAGATGCCGAAGACGTCGGCGTCCAGCCTTCGGGCCGAGACGACCTTCTGCCGCTCGAGCACCTTCTTCACGGCCTCCAGGGAGTTGCGGAAGCGCGCGGCGCGCTCGAATTCCAGCGCCTCCGCCGCGTCGAGCATCTCGCGCTCGAGCTCCTCGGCCACGCCCGCGTGTCGCCCGGACAGGAACGCGACCACCTTGTCGACCTGGGCGCGGTACTCGCCGCGGTCGACCTCCCCCGTGCAGGCGCCCGGTCCTCTGCCGACATGGAAGTCGAAGCACGCCTTGCCCGCGGGCTCGCCTCGCGCGGCCAGCCGCTTCCACTCGACGCACGCGGCGCTGCACACCGGGTAGATGCGGCGCACGACGTCGATGGTCTCGCGAGCCGCACGGGCGTCGGTGTAGGGGCCGAAGTAGCGCGTGCCGGGGCGGTGCCTCTCGCGGGTGTACTTGATCGCCGGGTATGGGTCACCGGTGCCGACAGCGATGAACGGATACGTCTTGTCGTCGCGGTAGGCGACGTTGTACGGCGGCGCGAACTGCTTGATGAGGTTGCTCTCCAGGATGAGGCTCTCTACCTCGTTCTCCGTCACCACGTAGTCGAAGCCGGTCACCATCCCCATCATCTGCTCGATGGCCGGGCGGTCGGGGTGGCGGGCGGCCAGGTAGCTGCGCATCCGCGAACGGAGCTGCTTGGCCTTGCCGACGTAGAGCACCTCTCCGCCGGCGTCCTTCCACAGGTACACGCCGGGGGCGTCGGGCACCCTCGAGAGCTGCTCGCGCAGGGTGGGAGCGTCCACGGCTACCCCGCCGGGAACTCGGCGAGGATACGCCCGACGCGCGCCGGGTCCACCAGCCATGCCCGAGGCAGGGTGAACGCCCAGCCGCGCAGCGTGCCGTCGGTCAGGGCGGCGGGGCCGTCCTCGCCCGCGAGCCAGTAGACGCGGCCGTCGGCGCGCCTGTACGCGGGGAACCGCGCCGGCCTCACGCTGGTCCTTGCGCCCTCGCTCTCCCAGGACAGCGCACCGCCCGGCGCGCGCGCGAGCACCGCGACCGGAAGCGCCTCGCCGGCGGAGGCCGAGGCGTCCATGGACGGCGCCCGCACGAACGCCGCGACCTCCCGGGCCTCGCGCGGAGCGAGCGCGCTGTCCGCCGCGGCGAGCACGGCGTCGGCGTCCGGCCCCTCCCGCGGCACCGGCGCCTGGCGTACGAGCCGCACCGCGCCGGCGGTCGCCGCGAGGACGCTCCGCGCGCCCGGCACGCCGCGCACCGCCTCCGCGGCGAACGTCCACGCCCGCAGCTCGGGCACCGCGCCGAAGGCGCGGCCCTCGGCGATGGCGCTCGCGCTCTCGGCGAGGTCGCCGGCGCCCCGGCCCCCCTGGCCCTCGAGCGCCTCGAGCAGGCGCGCCGCGTGGAAGACGGACGGATCGGCCTCGGCGGGCGCTGCAGGCCTCCCCGGCGAGTCCCGCCGTGCGGAAGCCCACGTCTCGCCGATGGGCTCGAACCCCGCGAGGTCCTCCTCGGCGGTCAGCCCGGAAGCGCGGTTCAGCGCGTCCAGGTAGGCGCCGCTCACGTCGAGGTCGATCGCGACCGCGCCGGGGGGGAGCGGGACCGCTCCCGAGGGCCGGGCGTCGCGCAGCGCGCGCGCCGCCCTCAGCGCCTCCGGTGAGGCGGGCACGCCGCGCCCCCGCGGCCGTCCGGCCAGACCGCGCAGGACGTAGCGCCAGAAGCCCGGGCCGCCGTCCGGGCTGCCCGGTCCGGCCGGCACGACCGGTCTCGGGGCAGCAGCGCCGCCGGCGCCGCCGTTGCCACCGGCACCCGCATCGCCGGGTCCAGGATCCGCCGCCGGCGGGTCGCCGCCGAGTATCGCCGTGAAGGTCTGCGGCTCGCCCGGAGGCGAGGACCCGCCGGCGAGCGCCGGGCCCAAGCGGTTGAACCACCCGGGACCGTGCGCAGGCGCATCGGGTGCGCTCGCACGTACCACCTCGGCCTGCTCGTAGAGCAGCTCGCCGGTCGCGCGTCCGTCCTCTATGGCCGCGCCCCAGTGGCCGGAGACCGCGTAGGCGACCCGAACGCCGTCCGATCGCGCCTCGATCCCCTCCGCGACCGCCTCGTCCAGGCTCGCCACCCGCACCGTGTTGACGTACACCGTGCCCTCGAACGTGCCGCCCGCGGTGCGCCCGGACTCCACGAACGCGCCGGTGAGCACGAGCGTGATCGAACCGGACTGGGAGTGGAACCCCGACGGGTCCTCGGCACCGAGCACGTCCTCGTAGCGGACCGTGCCGCGGAACCGGCCACCCTCGGCGGCGAGCGTCACGGTCGAACGTCCGACGCGCTTGGCCGTCCGCCCGCGCTCCCCGCCGAGGGCCGTCTCCGCCTGCCACAGGTGCTCGTATGCCTGCGCACGTGCCTCGGCACGCGCCGGCGGCGCCGGGAACGCGGGCAGCGCCGCCGCCGCGGACAGCGCGGACAGCAGCGCCAGGCGGCCGAGGCGGCCCATCACTCGCCCCCGCTCTCGGGCAGGTACGCGATCTCCGCTCGTGCACGCAGCGCCGCCGCGTCGGGCGCCTCGCGCACCTCGCCGCCGTCCGCCCGCACCTCGACGAGCGCCTGGCCGCCGCTGAAGACCTGCGCCGCGCAGCGTTCCGCCTCGGGGTAGGCGGCTGCCCCGACCGCCAGGGCCGTCTGCCACGAGAGCTCCACGTCGGCCGGCGACGCCACCGAAGGCACCGACAGGCGCACGACCACCGTGCCGTCCTCCTCTCCGACGACCGCGTGGTCGTACCCCGCGAGCCGCAGCGTGCGCAATGCGGTCACCGACGGAGAGTCATGCGCCGGCGCGTCGGCCGGGGAGAGGAACCGCAGCGGCGCGGGCAGCGGACCGCCTCCTCGGGCATAGAGCGACACCACCGCGAGCGCGGCGAGAGCGGCGACAGCAGCCGCCGCGGCCGCGGCTGCCGCGAGCGCTCGCGGGTGGGCGCGAAGGATGCCGGCAGCGCCGCGCACCGCCTACGCCCTCCCCGCGGACAGCTCCGGCGCGACGGTGGCGCCGCGGCCTTCCAGCACCGGGCGCAGGAAGCGCCCCGTGTGCGAGCCCGCGCACGCGGCCACCTGCTCCGGCGTGCCCGACACGACGACCTCCCCGCCGCGGTCTCCGCCCTCGGGGCCGAGGTCCACGATCCAGTCCGCCGACTTCACCACGTCCAGGTTGTGCTCGATCACCAGCACCGTGTTGCCTCCTTCCACGAGGCGCTGCAGCACGAGCAGCAGCTGGCGCACGTCGTCGAAGTGAAGCCCGGTCGTCGGCTCGTCGAGGATGTAGAAGGTGCGGCCGGTGCTGCGCCGCTGCAGCTCGCTGGCGAGCTTGACGCGCTGGGCCTCGCCGCCGGAGAGCGTCGTGGCGGGCTGACCCAGGCGGATGTAGCCCAGACCGACGTCGAACAGCGTCTGGAGCTTGCGGGCGACGGGCGGGATGTTCTCGAAGAAGTGCAGCGCCTCCTCCACGGTCATGTCGAGGATGTCGCTCACGTCCTTGCCCTTGTAGGTCACCTGCAGCGTCTCACGATTGTACCGCGCGCCCTTGCAGACCTCGCAGGGCACGTACACGTCGGGCAGGAAGTGCATCTCGATCTTGATCTGACCGTCACCCTTGCACGCCTCGCAACGCCCGCCCTTGACGTTGAAGGAGAACCGCCCCTGCGCGTAGCCGCGCGCCTTGGCCTCCGGCGTCGAGGCGTACAACGCCCGGATGTCGTCCCACACGCCGGTGTAGGTGGCCGGGTTGCTGCGCGGCGTGCGCCCGATGGGCGACTGGTCGATGTCCACGACCTTGTCGATGGCGGCCGCGCCCTCCAGCGCCCGGTGCTTGCCGGCGCGCTTGCGCCCGCGGTAGACGACGTTGGAGAGTGCCGGGGCGAGAGTGTCCGTCACGAGCGAGCTCTTCCCCGACCCCGAGACGCCCGTCACCACGGTGAGCTTCCCCAGCGGGAACTCGACGTCTATCCCCTTCAGGTTGTGCTCCGCCGCGCCGAGGAGCCGGACGGCGCCGCGCCCGCCATCCCCCCGCCGCCGCTCGGGCACGGCGATGGAGCGCCGCCCGGACAGGTAGGCGCCGGTGAGCGACTCCTCGCACTCCAGGACCTCCTCGGGCCGTCCCACGCACACGATCCCGCCGCCGTGCTCTCCGGCGCCCGGCCCCATGTCCACCACGAAGTCCGCCGCGCGTATCGTCTCCTCGTCGTGCTCGACCACGATCACGGTGTTGCCCACGTCGCGCAGCCGCTCCAGCGTTGCTATCAGCCGGGCGTTGTCGCGCTGGTGCAGCCCGATCGAGGGCTCGTCGAGGATGTAGAGCACGCCCATCAGCCCGCTGCCTATCTGGGTGGCGAGCCGGATGCGCTGCGCCTCGCCTCCCGACAGGGTGCCCGTCGCGCGCTCCAGGGTCAGGTAGTCCAGTCCGACGTCGACGAGGAACCGCAACCTCTCCACGATCTCCTTGATGACGCGGTCGGCGATGTGATGCTGCCGCTCGGTGAGCTCGACATGGCTGAAGAAATGCAGGGAGGCCGCAGCCGACATCGCTGTGACCTCGTGGATGTTCTTGCCGCCGAACGTCACGGCGAGGATCTCGGGCTTGAGCCTCGCTCCGTGGCACGTCCGGCAGGGGATGAGTGCCATGTACTCCCGGAGCTTGTCCTTGACCCCCTCGGAGTCGGTCTCGCCGAAGCGGCGCAACACGGAGTTCATCGCGCCCTCGTACTTGGAGTACCAGTGCGTCTCGCGCCCGTCGCGGGTCACGTAGTCGACGCGGATGCGCTCGTCGCCCAGGCCCTGCAGCAGAGCGCGGCGCACGTCGGCAGGGAGCTTCTCCCAGGACGTGTCGACGTCGGCGCCGAGGTGCCTAGCGGCGGCGGCGACCAGCTGCGGGTAGTAGTTCAGTCCGCTGGCGAACGGCTTGATCGCGCCCTCGTCCAGCGTGAGCGTCGGGTCCGGCACGACGAGGTCGGGGTCCACCTCGAGCCGGCTGCCCAGCCCCGCGCAGTCCGGGCAGGCGCCGTACGGGCTGTTGAACGAGAAGTCCCGAGGAGCGAGCTCGTCCATGGAAACGCCGTGCACGGGGCAGGCGAGCGCCTGCGAGTAAGTCTCCTCGTCGCCGTCCACCACCGCCACGCACACGTTGCCGTCGGCGAGCCGCAGGGCCATCTCCACGCTGTCCGCCAGACGCGTCCGTATGCCGTCCTTCATCACGAGCCGGTCCACGACCACGTCGATGTCGTGGCGGTACTTCTTGCCGAGCTTGACGTCCTCGGAGAGCTCGCGCACGGCGCCGTCCACGCGCACCCGCGTGAAGCCCTCCCGGCGCAGGTCGTCCAGCAGCTTGCCGAACTCGCCCTTGCGTCCCCGGACGACCGGCGCCAGCACCTGGAACCTGGTGCCCGCAGGGAGCTCGGAGATGCGGTCGACGATCTGCTCGGGCGTCTGCCGCTCGATCCTCGTCATGCAGATCGGGCAGTGGGGGACGCCCACGCGCGCGAACAGCAGGCGCAGGTAGTCGTAGATCTCGGTCACCGTGCCCACCGTGGAGCGCGGGTTCCGCGACGTCGTCTTCTGGTCGATCGAGACCGCCGGCGAGAGGCCGTCGATGTGGTCCACGTCGGGCTTGCTCATCTGCCCGAGGAACTGCCGGGCGTACGCCGAGAGCGACTCCACGTAGCGCCGCTGACCCTCGGCGTAGACGGTGTCGAACGCAAGCGACGACTTGCCCGAGCCCGACAGCCCGGTGATCACGACGAGGCGGTCGCGAGGGATGTCGAGGTCGAAGCCCTTGAGGTTGTGCTCGCGGGCCCCGCGTATTGACAGACGGTCCAGGGGCACGAAGGTCCTTCCGGTTCGCAGGCGGCGCACACGCGCGCCGAGGAGGTCCGGCGCCGACCCTTGATTATACGACGACGAGAGCCTCGCCGTTGTCCGCGAGGACCGCCGGGTCGGCGCAGGGAGGTCACAGCAAGGGCGCTGCCGGGGAGCATGCGGCGAGCGCCGCAAAGACCTTTTCACTCCATCGCCACACCCCGGAAACAATCGCCGGACATCCTCGGCGTGTAGGCGGGCGGGCCGGTGGACGCGTGACCGTTCCCACCGCCCGACGCGACGTCAGCGGCAAAGGAGGATCCTGTGGATGCACAGGTCGTGGCGGACACCCTATGGGTGCTGGTCGCCGGAATGCTCGTGTTCTTCATGAACCTCGGGTTCGGGCTGGTGGAGTCGGGCTTCTGCAGGGCCAAGAACACGGTGAACATCATCTCGAAGAACTTCATCGTGTTCGCGGTGGCGACGCTGGCGTTCCTGGTCCTCGGCTGGGGGCTGATGTTCGGTGACGGTAACGCGTTCCTGGGCCTCGAGGGACTCTGGTTCGTCGGAGGGGCGGACAACAGCCCCGCCGTCGGCGACGCGTACAGCGGCGTCTACTCGTCCATCAGCTGGGCGGGCGTGCCGCTCATGGCGAAGTTCTTCTTCCAGCTCGTCTTCGCGGGGACCGCGGCCACCATCGTCTCGGGCGCCGTGGCGGAGCGGATCAAGTACATCAGCTTCATGGTCTTCTCCTTCGTACTCGTGGCGCTCGTGTATCCGGTGGTCGGTCACTGGATCTGGGGCGGCGGCTGGCTCGCCGAGCTGGGCTTCTGGGACTTCGCGGGATCGACGGTCGTGCACTCCGTCGGCGCCTGGGCCGCCCTCGCCGGCGTGCTCGTGCTCGGACCGCGTCTGGGCAAGTACGGCAAGGACGGCAAGGTGCATCCGATCCCGGGTCACAACATGACCTCGGCGATGACGGGCGCGTTGGTGCTCTGGCTGGGCTGGTTCGGATTCAACCCCGGGAGCACGATGGCGGCGGACCCGATGGCGATCTCGCGGATCGTGGTCACCACGAACGTGGCGGCCGCGGCGGGCGCGCTCGCGGCGACGGCCGTCGCGTGGGTGCTCATCGGCAAGCCGGACATCGGCATGACGATCAACGGCGCGCTGGCCGGTCTCGTGGGGATCACTGCGGGAGCCGCGTTCGTGAGCGTCGGGAGCTCGATGGCGATCGGCGGTATCGCCGGCGGTATCGTCGTGCTGGGAGTGCTGGCCTTCGACAAGCTGCGGGTCGACGACCCGGTGGGCGCGCTGGCGGTGCACGGCCTGGGCGGCATCTTCGGCACGCTCGCGGTGGGCCTGTTCGCACAAGACGTCCACATGCCCGGAACGACAGGGGACGGGCTGTTCTTCGGAGGGGGGACGACGCTGCTGCTCGCCCAGCTCGCGGGCGTCGCCTCGGTCGGCGCGGCCGTGTTCACCGTCTCGCTCGTGGCCTGGCTCGCGATAAGGGCGGTCGTCGGCCTGCGCGTGAGCGAGGCGGAGGAACTCGAGGGCCTCGATATCGGCGAGCACGGTAACCGCGCTTACCCCGACTTCGTCCCGAGCGGGACGTTCGGGACGGGGACGATCACGGCGGCCGTGGCGGCCTCTCCGGCTTCTGCGGCCTCCGCCGCCGTGCAGACCGAGGGCTGAGACCCACGCCATCCTGAAGAAGGGCCGAGACGGAGGTCACCGATGAAGAAGATCGAGGCGATCGTCAAGCCGCAGAGGCTGGACGAGGTCAAGGATGCGCTGCACGAACTCGGCGTGGCGGGGCTCACCGCCTACGAGGTGAAGGGTTTCGGGCGTCAGAAGGGGCACACGGAGGTCTACCGGGGCCAGGAGTACACGGTGGAGTTCGTGCCCAAGGTCAAGGTGGAGGTCGTGGTCGACGACGAGCTGGCCACCCGGGTCGAAGAGGCGATAGTGACCGCCGGACGCACCGGCAGCATCGGCGACGGCAAGGTCTTCACCTACGACTGCGAGAGCGCGGTCCGCATCCGCACCGGCGAGCGCGGGCCGGACGCGCTGTAGAGGCCGCGACGGCGTGGACGGCTACCTGCGGATGCGCCGGGAGCTGATCGGCTCCGCCGCGCCCGGCG
>JACUUM010000007.1 GCA_014859305.1 Coriobacteriia bacterium | reverse complement strand
GCCAGATCGAGGGGCTCGGCTCCAACCTGCTCTTCGTCTTCCCCGGCAACTACGAGGAGGGCTTCGGCGGCGGCGGCGGGGGCGACCTTGCGATCCTCAAGCAGTTCAGCCTCGACGACGCCGACTACCTTCGCAGGCGTCTCACCGGCGTCGACGCGGTGGTGCCGATCATCCAGGGACCGGCCACCGTCAAGAGCGGGAACCGCTCGATGCGCACCGCGATCGCCGCGGGCACGGAGCAGAGCCGCGAGGTGTTCAGCAACGCCGACCTGGAGGAGGGCCGGGTCTACCTGCGCAGCGAGGTGCTCGCCTCGGCGAGGGTGGTGCTGCTGGGCTCCACGGTGCGCCGCCGGCTCTTCCCCAACGCCGAGCCCGTCGGCAAGACGATCAGCGTCAACGGCCAGCGGTTCACGGTGCTGGGCTTCTACGAGCCCCAGGGCGGCTCGTTCGGCGGCGACCAGGACAACGTCATATACATGCCGGTGACCACCGCCCAGCGCCTGCTCGGCACGAACGACATCTCGGCCATCATCGTCAAGGCCGGCGACGCCCAGGACGTCGACAGGGTCAGGGACCGGATCCGCCGTGCGCTGGAGCCGCGGTTCGGTGAGGAGTTCTCGGTCTTCAGCCAGGAGCAGACCCTCGGCATATTCCAGCAGCTCCTCGGCACGCTCACGTTCATGCTGGCCGGGATCGCGGGCATCTCGCTGCTCGTGGGGGGCATCGGGATCATGAACATCATGCTGGTCAGCGTCTCGGAGCGCACGCGGGAGATCGGCATCCGCAAGGCCGTCGGCGCGCGCACCTACGACATCCTGAGCCAGTTCGTGATCGAGGCGGTGGTACTGTCCGTGCTCGGCGGCATCATCGGGATCGCGGTCGGCGCGGCGGGCGCGTCGGTACTCGCGAGGTGGGTGCCGACGCTGACCACCTGGTGGGCGATCACGCTCGCGTTCGTGTTCTCCGCCGGCGTAGGGGTCTTCTTCGGAGTGTACCCGGCCTACCGGGCGAGCAGGCTCGATCCGATCGCCGCGCTACGGTACGAGTAGGAGCACGCCGAGGACCTTGCGGGCACGCTCGCGGGCGGGCGCGCGCTACGACGACATGAAGTCGCTCGGGTCCACGTTCTCGAGGAAGTCGCGGAACCGCTCGAGCTCCTCCTCCTCGGATGTCTCCTCCTCGGCGAACTCGGGGATGACGCCGGCCTCCTCGAGCACCTGCTCTGCGATGAACAGCGGGCAGTTCACGCGCACGGCAAGCGCGATGCAGTCCGAGGGCCGCGCGTCCATGACGACCTCGCGCTCTTCCCCGCGCAGCACGAGCGCGGCGTAGAAGGTGCCCTCCTCAAGCCGCGTGATCTCCACGCGCAGCACCACGAAGCCGAGGTCCTCGATCACGTTGCGCAGCAGGTCGTGCGTCATCGGCCGAGGAGGCTCCGCGCCCTGCAGCGCGAGCAGGATCGCGGTCGCTTCGGCCTGACCGATCCAGATGGGCACGAGGCGGTCGTCGGCCACGCCGCCCTCCTCCTCGAGCGGCTTGAGGATAACGACGGGCTGGTTGGATATGGAGTCGACGCTCAGGCTCGCGATCCGCGCCCGGATCATGAGCAAGCACCCCCGTGCGCTCGGCGACGCATCTCATTGTTCCACTAATATACGTGATGCACACGCCGCCTTCAGGCGAGGGGAGGGGCCGATGCGCCGTTTCGACGTGCGGACTTCGGAGCGCGAACAGATGGTGGACGTCACCGAGCGGGTGGCGCAGGAGGTTCGCGCGGACGGGGTAGCCGAAGGGTGGGCGCTCGTGTACGTGCCGCACACCACCGCCGGCGTCACCGTCAACGAGAACGCGGACCCGAGCGTGACCCGCGACCTGCTCGACGGCCTTCGCCGGCTCGTCCCGCGCGAGGGGGGCTGGCACCATGTCGAGGGCAACGCGGACGGCCACGTGAAGGCCTCCCTCGTCGGCTCGTCGGTCACCGTGCCGGTGTCCGGCGGGGGACTCGCGCTCGGCACGTGGCAGGGCGTCTACCTGTGCGAATTCGACGGGCCGCGCCGCCGGCAGGTCTTCGTCCAGACCCTCGGGAAGTAGCGCCGGCGGCGCCTGCGGCTTGCTTGACTCGCCCCAGGTCGCACGATATGGTATCCGAGCTTTCCCCAGCGGGCCCGTAGCTCAGTCGGTTAGAGCGCACGGCTGATAACCGTGAGGTCACTGGTTCGAATCCAGTCGGGCCCACCATCCGAGGACATCCAGGGGCCCCGGCGCGGCTCGCGCCGGGGCCTTCGCACGGCCGCCGCTAGTTCGCGCGACGGGCGCGTACCTCGTTCCAGTCCCGCCAGTCCAGCGGTCCCGAGCCGCAGTGCGGGCAGGCGGCCGACCGCTCGCCGACGGGCTCGGCTTCGGCGGGGAAGAACGTGTTCTCGCAATGCGAGCAGAAGATCACGTCGTAGTCGATCGCCTCGAACGGCCACTTCTCGGAGTCGATCATCCGCGCACCACCCCCTCCTGGCTCACGCCTCCCACGGCGCCACGCGCACCACCCCCTCCTCGCCGTACGGCGCCGCTGAAGGGGTATTCCCAGGAACGCCGCGACCCGGCGCGCGCCGTCCCCGCCTAGCGCCTGCCGATCCTCCGGCTGCGGGGACGGCCCATCACGCGGCCGCCGAAGGCGAGGTTGCGGGACTTGGCGGCGTTGCGGTCGGCGCGGGGCACGATACGGTCCTCGTGGTAGGCGAAGCCCGGGACGTCGACGCATTCGACGGTGCGCCTCATCCGCGCCTCGATCTCGCGGAGCAGCGCCGTCTCCTCTGGGCCGAGCAGCGAGATCGCGTTGCCCTCGGCGCCGGCGCGGGCAGTGCGCCCGATGCGATGCACGTAGTCCTCCACCGAGTCGGGCATGTCGTAGTTGACCACGTGGCTGATGCCGTCGATGTCGATGCCGCGCGCCATCACGTCGGTGGCCACGAGCACGCGGATCCTGCCGTCCCGGAAGCCTTCGACGGCCTGGTCGCGGTGCTTCTGGCGGCGGTCGCCGTGGATGACCTCGTTCGCGACCCCGCTGCGCTTCAGTGCGGTGTGCAGGCGGTCCGCGCGCTCCTTGGTGCGCGTGAAGACCAGCACGCGCTCCAGGTGCTCGGCCTCGAGCAGCTTGATGAGCAGGGCAGTCTTCTGCATGGTCGCCACCGGGTAGACCTTCTGGTCGACCTGCTCGACGGGCGTGTAGGCCGGCGCGACGTCCACGCGGACCGGCTCGTTCAGCGTCTTGGCGATCACCCGCAGCACCTCGGGCGACATCGTCGCGCTGAACAGCAGGTTCTGGCGCTTCACGGGAAGCGACGAGACGATGCGCCGCACGTCGGGCCAGAAGCCCATGTCCAGCATCCGGTCGGCCTCGTCCAGCACGAGGATCCGTACCGAGGACAGGTCCGCCTCGCCCCGATCCTTCAGGTCGAGCAGCCTCCCGGGTGTGGCCACGAGCACGTCGACGCCGTCGCGGAGCGCTTTGAGCTGCTTGTCGTAGCCGACGCCGCCGTAGATGACCGCGATGCGATGGCCGGTGTGCTCGGCGACACCTCGCGCGACGTCGTCGATCTGGGCCGCCAGCTCGCGAGTGGGCGTGACGACGAGCGCACGCACGCGCCGCTTCGCCTCCCGGCCGCGGCCGCCGTTGCCGTTCCCTCCGTCGAGCAGCTGCAGGAGGGGCAGCACGAACGCCGCGGTCTTGCCGGTGCCCGTCTGGGCGCAGCCCAGGACGTCGCGGCCGGCCAGGACCTCGGGTATGGCTATCTCCTGGATGGGGGTGGGTCGCGTGTAGCCCATCGCCGCCACGGCGGAAAGAAGCCGCGGCGAAAGGCCGAGTCCTTCGAACATGATTCTCCTTGTCCGGCGGCGCGCCCCCGCGCCGCGATCTCCCGAGGACCCGCGTGCGGCTCGGGCTCCGGACAGGAGCGGGCAGCGTAAGGTCCTCAACCTCTGAACTTCTCTACACGTGGAGCATTATAGGTGCCAAGCTGCGAGAACGCGAATCGCCCCGCCATCGCCTGCGGTGATCCCGCCTGGTCCCCTCAGCCCTTGACCACGCCCAGCGGCGTGAGCCGGGTGCCCGGCTCGACGAGATCGGACTGCGCGGCCATCACGTCATCGATGTCCTTGTAGGCGCGCGGGGCCTCCTCCGCGACGTCGCGCTTGCGCACCTTGAAGAGCTCCACGTCGAGCTCGCGCATCTCGCGCACCACCGACTCCACCGGCATGCGCCGCTTGGCCTCGCCACGGCTCATCGCCCGTCCCGCACCGTGCGCACAGCTCTCGAACGCATCCGGGTTCGCGAGACCGCGGCCGACGTAGGACGAGGTGCCCATCGAGCCGGGGACGATCACTGTGCCCACGGCGCGCACGGCGCCCTTGCGGTGCAGGTACACCTCACGGCCGAAGTGCGTCTCGAGCGAGGCGTAGTTGTGGTGCACGTCGACATGATCCTCCGGCGCATAGCCCGGTACGCGGCGCTCGAAGGCCTCGTGCACGCAGCGCTGCATCGCCGCGCGGTTCTCCTCGGCGAAGCGCAGGCACCAGCGCATGACCGCCAGGTACTCGCGCCCCTCGGGCGACTCCGCCGGCAGCGGGGCGAGGTCCCAACCCTCGGGGATCGGGTCGGTGACTCCGCGTTGCAGCTCCTTGGCGACGCGGTTGTAGTGCTCGGCCATCTGCTTGCCCACGTTTCGGCTGCCGGAGTGCACCATCGCCCACACGTTGCCCTCGTCGTCGCGCTGCACCTCCAGGAAGTGGTTGCCGCCCCCCATCGTGCCGAGCTGCCGGCGCGCCCGGTCGAGCTGGGCGTGGAGCGCGGGTGCCTCCGGTGCGGAGGAGAAGAGGTCCGCGGCGGCGCGGGAGGGGCGCTTGCGCCACTCGAAGCCGACGGGCACGTTGCGCTGGATGTCGTTGAGGACCTGGTGGCGGTAGGGAGCGAACTCCTCGGCTCCCACCCCGGTACGCCACGCCCGCACCCCGCAGCCGATGTCGAGCCCCACCGCGTTGGGGACGACGTGCCCCAGCGCCGCGAACACGCCGCCGATGGGCATGCCGTAGCCCTCGTGAGCGTCAGGCATGATCGCGACGTGGTGGTAGGCGAACGGCAGGGCCGCCAGGTGGCGCGTCTGCGCGAGCGTGGTGCCCGAGAGGTCGTCGAGCCACGACAGTATGGGGATGCGCTCCTCGGTGAACGTGCGCATTCGCGGCCTCCCGTCGTCGGCGCTCTTCACGGGACACTACCCACATCCGCCGGCCGGGAGGACGGCCGGGGCGGACTACCCGCCGAGCAGCGTCACCACGACGTGGTGCTCGCCGTCGCCCTCGCGCAAGGGCACCCGGTGCTCGGGGACAACGGCCCCGTCCACCTCGACGCGCGCGACGCCCCTGTTGACGCCGCGGGGGTTGGCGACCTCGATGCGGTAGGTAGTGCCGCGCCAGCGGTACGTCATCCCGAAGCCCGGCCACGACTTGGGTATGCACGGGTCCACGATCATGTACCGCGTCCCGTCCTCGGCGAGCAGGTCGAGGCCGAGGAGGTCGTGGACCGCCACCCGGTAGAACCAGCTCGCCGAGCCCGTGTACCACGTCCACCCTCCCCTGCCGACGTGCGGCGCCACCGCGTAGACGTCGGCGGCGAGCGCGTAGGGCTCGACGCGGTAGCGCTCGCAGTCCTCCCGCGTCCCGGTGTGGTTCACCGGGTTGATCAGGTCGAGCAGCGCGAGCGCCTCGTCCCCCTCGCCCATCAGCAGGTACGCGAGCACCGTCCACACTGCCGCGTGGGTGTACTGGCCGCCGTTCTCGCGCACGCCGGGCACGTAGCCCTTGATGTAGCCCGGGTCGTGAGGCATGCGGTCGAACGGCGGGTCGAGCAGCTGTACCAGGCCGTCGTCCCATCGGACGAGCTTCTGCTCGACGGACTCCATCGCCCGCATCGCGCGCTGCCCGTCGGCGGCACCGGAGATCACCGCCCACGCCTGGGCTATCGCGTCGATGCGGCACTCCTCGGCGCCCCGCGTGCCCAACGGCGTGCCGTCGTCGAAGTACGCGCGGCGGTACCACGCGCCGTCCCAGGCCTGCTCCTCGGCGGCCTTCGCGACCCCCTCCGCGAACGCGCGATACCGTTCGGCGCGCTCGTGGTCGCCGCGTGACTCGCAGATCGGCGCGAAGCGGCTCATCACCGTGTTGAGGAACCAGGCCATCCACACGCTCTCGCCGCTTCCGCCCACGCCTACCCGGTTCATCCCGTCGTTCCAGTCGCCGCCGCCCATCAGCGGCAGGCCGTGCGGGCCGACGCCGAAGCCCGTGTCCAGCGCCCGCACGCAGTGCTCGTACACGCTGCCCGTCTCGCCGATCTCGGGGACCGTGTAGACGTCCTCGCGCCCCTCGGGGACCTCCTGGCCGAGGATGAAGTGCGCCTCCTCGTCCAGGACGCCGGTGTCCCCTGTTGCCTTCACGTACTCGGCGACCGTCAGCGGGAGCCAGTGGCGGTCGTCCACGAACCTGGTCCGCACGCCCCTGCCCGAGGACGGCTGCCACCAGTGCATGACGTCGCCGCGCTCGAACTGGTGGCGGCAGGCCTCGACGACGTGAGCCCGGGCGAGCTCCGGGCGCGTCCACAGTACCGACAGCACGTCCTGGAGCTGGTCGCGGAAGCCGAAGGCCCCCGAGGACTGGTACAACGCGGTGCGCCCCCATACCCGGCATGAGAGCACCTGGTACAGGAGCGGCCCGTTCAGCAGCGCGTCCAGGGCCGCGTCCGGCGTCTGTACGCGGACGGCGCCGAGCAGCTCGTCCCAGAAGGCTCCGACGGCGGCGAGCGACCGCGCGACGGCGGCCGGGCGCCTCATCCGCCGGACGATCTCCCGGCAGCGCGCCTCGTCGTCGGCCTGCCCGAGGAAGAACGAGACCTCCGCGCTCGCGCCGGGTTCGAGTTCGACGACGGTCATGAGCGCCCCGCAGTTGTCGTGGAACCGGCCGGTGACGCCGCCGAGGCCCTTGCGCCGCATCGCCGCGGGCGAGCCCGGATGGCGGTTGCGCCCCAGGAACTCGGTCCGGCTCGCGGTGAAGGAGTGGAGCTCGCGGTCGCAGGCCAGGAAAGCGACCCGGCCGGGGAAGTCGGCATTGAACCAGTTGTGCGCCGTGAGCATCGCCGTCTCCTCGTCGAAGCCGGTGACGACGCGTTGCTGCGCCGCGGAGCGAGAGGAGCCGAGCACCCACTCCACGAGGTGCGTCACCGACAACCTCCGATGAACGCCGAAGAGGTTGGTCAGCCGCAGCCGCGCGACGCGCACGGGGTCCTCGGCGTCGACGAACCAGGTGAGCTCGTGCTCGATGCCGTGGGTGCGGCGCTCGAAACGCGTGTAGCCGCGCCCGTGCCGCACGATGCAGGGCGAGGGGTCGGGCACGGGCAGCGGCGTCGGCGACCAGAACTCGCCAGTCTCCTCGTCCCGCACGTAGAAGCTCTCGCCGGTGCCGTCCGACACGGCATCGTTGTTCCACGTGGTGATGCGGTTCTCGTGGCTGTTCTCGGCCCACGTGCAACCGATGCCGGCCTCCGAGACGAGGGTGCCGAAGCCCGGGCGCGCGACGACGTTGACCCACGGGGCCGGCGTCGCATCACCTGGCTCGTGCACGACCACGTACTCCCCGCGCTCGAGGTCGAAGCCGCCGAAGCCGTTGTCGAACGCGAGAGCCTGGCGCTCGAAGGGCAGCGAGGGGTACGACCGGGGCCGCTCCTTGGGCACCAGCCGGTCGGGCGCCTCGGGGCGCTTGGCCCGCTGCTCGAGCTGGAGCTCGAGGGGCCCTCCGTCGCCAGCCAGCGTCGCGCGCGCGACGGAGAGCAGCAGGTTCAGAACGTCGGGGGCCATCTGGTCGGCGCGTCGCAGGAACACGCCGCCCGGCTTGTCCACGAGCTGGAGCGCATGACCCGTTCGCACCAGCAGCCTCAGCCGGTCGTCGAGCTCGTCGGCGTACCCGGAGGGCCGCGCGTTCAGGATCACGAGGTCGGCGACGAGCCCCTTGTGACGCCAGTACTGGTGGGCCAGCAGCGCCTGCCGCACTATCTGCGTCTCCTCCAGACGTTCCACCCGGACGAGCAGGATGGGCAGGTCGCCGGAGATACCCAGCGTCCACAGCCCCGACATCTGGAGCCGGTTCTCGGTGGGCGTCTTGACCTTCAGGCGGGAGTACGGGTCCGTGAGCAGCAGGCGGGAAGCGAGCCGCTGGAAGGCCACCGCCTCCTCGGCGGAGATGCCAAGGTCGCGCAGCTCTATCTGCCCCGCGGTCCAGGCCAGGTCGGCAGCGCGCTGAGCGGTACGGATGTCCCGGTACCGCTCCGCCAGCTCCACCGCGCGCTCGCGCGACCCCGCCATGCCCGTGGCGAACGCGAGGTGCGCTGTCTCGCCCGGCGGGATCACGACCCGCTGCTCGACGGCGCACACCGGGTCGAGCACCGCGCCCACGGTACGCGAGAGCGGCTCGCGCCGCTCCATCGCCTCGGGCGCCCACGTCCCGCGCAGCCGGCCGAGGAACACCGCGCGGTCGGTCTCGTACGACCACTCACACTCCTCCGGGCGGTCGCACGCGAGCACGTGGAGTCCCCACATCCGCCCCTCCTCCGAGGAGCGCGGGCGGCGCGTGAACAGGAGCGCGCGAAGGTCGTCGAGGGCCTCGGTCTCCACGAACAGGTTGGAGAAGGCCTTGTGTGCCTGGTCGGCGCCCTGCGGGGCGAGGGCCAGCTCGAAGTAGCTCACTGCGCGCAGGTGCCTCACCTCGCGGCCGTGGTTCGTGATCGTGATGCGGCGGACCTCCACGTCCTCCTCCGGTGAGACGATCACCTCGGTGTGCGTGTCGATCCGCCCGTCGGTGCGCCGGTACTCCGCCTTGTCGATGGAGAACGTCACGTGGTAGTCGTCCGGCTCGGCGCCCACGGGCTGGTAGGCGGCGGACCACAGCTCGCCCGTGTCGTCGTCCCGGATGTAGATGAACTGACCCCAGCAGTCGCGCGTGACGTCCTCGCGGTAGCGGGTGATCGCGACACCGTCGCAGCGGCTGTAACCGCCGCCGCCGTTGGTGACCATCACGGAGTAGCGCCCGTTGGAGAGGAAGTGCGTCGCGGGGACCGGCGTGCCCGCCAGAGGGTAGGAGCGCGCCAGCGGGGGCGGGAGCTCGCGCACGGACCGGACGTAGCGGACCTCTTCGACGTGGGGCTGCGCGAGCTGGATCCTGCGCGGGACCCGCTCCTGGAGCAGCAGCTCGGCCGACTGCACCACCGGGTCCAGGTGGAACCGTTCCCGCATCGCATAGCCGGTTAGCTCGTTGCCCATCGCCACCAGGCTCATCCCCTGGTGGTGGGCGAAGTACGCCTTGACCACCGCGCGCTCGGTTCCCGCAGGCACGCGGCCCGGGGTGTAGTCGATCGCCTCGTAGTACCCGAACCGCCCCTCGGCGCCGCGCTTGGCCAGCGCGGCGAGGTTGTCCACCGCGGCCCGAGGCTCGATCGGCAGTGCGAGCGCGCTCGCGTAGGGCGCCACGACCACGTCTTCGGAGAGCCCTCGCTTGAGCCCGAGCCCGGGTACTCCGAAGGCCTGGTACTGATAGGTGAGGTCGACGTCCTTGGCGTTGAACGCCGACTCCGAGACGCCCCAGGGCACCCCGCGCTGGCGCCCGTACTGGATCTGCCGCTTCACGACGGAGTAGTACGTCATGTCCAGCAGCGTCTCGGGCCAGCTCTTCATCACCAGCAACGGCATCAGGTACTCGAACATCGAGGCGCTCCATGAGAGAAGGGCCCTGCCTCCGGGCGTCGAGGTGATGCCGCGGCCCAGCCGGAACCAGTGCTCCTGTGGCACGTCGCCCTTCGCCACCGCCAGGAAGCTCGCAAGGCGGCACTCGGAGGCGAGCATGTCGTAGTACGAGTTGTCGAGCCGCCCCTCGGCCGTGTTGAAGCCGATGGAGAAGAGCTGGCGCGAGCTGTCGTACAGCATGCGGAAGTCGGTGTGCTCCCACATCTCGCGCGCTATGTCGGCCTGCAGCCGGAGCTGGGCCAGCAAGGTGACGCACGCGCCGCGGTTCTTCCGGACGCCGCCCGCCAGGCCCGCGGCCCACGACGAGACCTCCGCGCGCTCGGGCTCGGTGGAGCCCAGCGGGTGCGCGGCCATCATGTCCAACGCGCGCAGCACGTCGGTCAGCCCCTCCGCGAGGCCGACGAGGCTCGGCGTGAAGTCCACGAGGGGGCGCAGCACCGGGTCCCCCGTGCCCCGCACGGGGGTGGGGATGCGGTCGAGCAGCTCTGCCCAGGGCGCGTAGCCCTGGATCGTCGCGGCCAGCGCGACGACCTCGCGGTGCACCGCGAGCACCGAGTCGCGCGCCGCCTCGAGCCTCGAGGCGCCGTCGGCCTCGGGCGGCCCCTCCTGCGCGAGCCGTGCGACCAGCGGGCGCAGTTCGGCGGTGGCGTCCAGGAGACGTCGCGACAGCGAGCGCCAGCCGCCCAGGTTACGGGGTGCCTCCTCCAGCGTCAGGCGGCGAAGGAGCTCGTCGAGCATCTCGCGCAGGGCGGCCTGAGCGTCGATGGGGCCGATCCTGTCGTGCGCGGCGAGGAGGTCCTCTATGGCCAGGTGCACCGTGTCCGCGAGGCCGGCCAGCGAGGCGGGGCCGACCAGGGGGCTCTCCGAGGCCTCGAGCAGGCCCACCCGCAGGACGATGAGGTTGCCGGCGAGGTTCCCGCTGTCCACCGTCGAGATGTAGCCGGGGCGCAGCGGCTGCAGGGTCGTCGTGTCGTACCAGTTGTAGAAGTGGCCCCGGAAGCGCTCCATCCCGGCGAGCGTGGACAGCGTACGGGAGACGCGGTCGACCAGCTCCCCCAGCGGGAGGTAGCCCAGGTCGTAGGCGGACAGCGTGGAGAGCAGCTGCAGGCCCATGTTCGTGGGAGAGGTGCGGCGGGCGACCTCGCCCTTGGGGTCCTCCTGGAAGTTGTCCGGAGTCAGCCAATGGTCCTCGGGCGTGACGAAGTCCTCGAAGAACCGCCACGTCTTGCGCGCGACGCGACGCAGCGCGAAGCGGTCGGACTCGGTCAACTCCCGGCGCTCGCGCACGAGCGGCTGCGAGATCCGCCACGCGATCACGGGCGCGGCCAGCCACAGTACGAGCAACGGCAGCGTGACCGCGAAGTGGAGCGCCGAGCGCAGCGCCCCGGGCAGCGCGAGGCCGACGGCGATCACCGAGGCGGGCCCGATGCGGCGGAGGTAGCCGGCAAGGTCGCGACCGAGCGCGCGCTCGACGTCGGCGGCGGTCGTCCATTCGAGCAGGTAACGCCGGCTCACGTAGACGCGGTAGAGCGATCGGACGACGGCGTCGGTCATCAGGTACGCCTGGTGCGGCAGGAGGGCGAGCTCGATGGTGGAGCGCGCGACGTCGCGCTTGAGGTCCTCCCACGCCGACTCGAACAGGACTCCGAAGTTCGCCGACAGCGCGCGGAACACCGTCGAGTCCGCGAGGTTGAACCACGCCGGGAAGAGGATGACCGACAGGATGAACGCCGGCCAGACGAGGTCCGGCTCCGGCAGGAGGAGCCACGCCGAGACGATGAGCAGCAGCAGGGTCGGCGCCACCAGGCTCCTGCGGAGGTTGTCCACCAGCTTCCAGCGGTGCAGCGCCGAGAGCTGGTTGGGCACGTACCTGCCGTCGGCGGCGGGCACGCGCAGCCCGAGCCAGGGGAGCGTCTGCCAGTCACCCCGCACCCAGCGGTGGAGCCGCGCGGCGTGACTGGGGTAGGTCGAGGGGTAGTCGTCCAGCACCTCGACGTCGCTTGCGAGCGCGGTTCGCAGGAAGTTGCCCTCCAGCAGGTCGTGACTGAGAAGCGTTGCCTCGGGTATGCGTCCCGCCAGCACTGCGTTGAAGACGTCGACCTCGTAGACCCCCTTGCCGGTGAAGCTGCCCTCGCCGAAGACGTCCTGGTACGTGTCCGAGACCGCGCCCGAGTACGGGTCGATGCCGGTGACCCCCGAGTACAGCCACGCGAAGAAGGTCCGGTTGGCGGCGGGAAGCGACATGCCCACCCGCGGCTGGACCAGGCCGTAGCCGCGCCTCACCCACCGCCGCTCGAAGTCGACCACGGCGCGGTTGAGCGGGTGCGCGATCGTGCCCACCAGGCGGCGCGCGCCGTCCCGGGGCAGGACGGTGTCGGCGTCCAGCGTGATGACGAAGGTCACGCCGGGCAGGAACGCGGCGTCGCCGAGCTCGTGCGTGAACGTCGTGTCGGACTCCCCGCGCAGGCGCCGGTTCAGCTCCACGAGCGATCCGCGCTTGCGTTCCCACCCCAGCCAGGCACCCTCGGTCTCGGAGTACACGCGCCCGCGCACGAACAGGTGGAACGGCTCGTAGCCCACCTCGTCCCCGTAGCGTTGGTTGAGCTTGTCGATGCCTTGCACCGCCGCGGAGATGACGTCCTGGTCGCCGGGCATGACCTCCTCCGAGGCGCCCCTCAGGTCGCCCAGCAGCGCCAGGTGCACGTTCGGGTCGGCGTTGGCGAGGAAGACGACCTCCAGGTTGTCGATGACCGACTGAGTCGCCTTGGCCGAGGTCAGGAGCGCCGGCACGACCACGAGCGTCCGGTGCGCGTCCGAGAGCGGGCGCCGGTAGTCGATCTTGGGGAGCGTGCGTGGCGGCCACACGGACGTCGCCATCCGGTTGACGACGTTGAGCGACAGGTCGGACAGGGGGATCAGGGCCAGCAGCATCAGCAGGCCGGACTGCCAGTCGCCCACCCCTGCGAACCGTGAGTACCAGCCCAGCAGCGCCGTCAGCGCGGCCGTGACGGAGACCGCCAGGCCCGAGTAGACCAGACCGCCGCGCCGCAGCGGTCCCCGGTACAGCCGCTCCCGCACGCTCCGCCGGTAGCCCACGCTGCGCTCGAACCCGTATCGGCCTCCGCTGATCAGGTAGTAGCCCACGTGGCCCCGGACCGTGTCCGCCGCCTCCTCGGCCAGCGCCTGGCCCGCCCAGCTCACCGCGGCCTCCGCTACGCCGATCTCGGTGAGGGGGCAGCGCTTCGCCATCTCCTCGAGCGCGTGCCGGTACCGGTCGCGGCTCGCGAAGTCCATCTTGTCGTAGATCTCGGCGGGGTCCTCCCGCAGGATCTGCTCGACGAGGCTCGTGCGCTCGAAGAACGACTTCCAGTCGAAGGCCTCGAGGAAGCGCATCGAGGTGATCGAGTTGGCGATCGACACCTGGTCGGCGGCCTGGGCCTGCTGCTGCACGAAGACCACGCGCTCCAGGCGGATGCCCGCGGCGGCGAGGCGCTTCTCGAGCCACTCGCCGACCTGCGCCACACCCGCTTCCTGTCCGCCGAGGCGCTGCGCGAGCCGAGCCATGAACGCCGGGTCGGCCTCGGGCCACTCCGCGTCCAGCCGGCCGAGGAGACCCGGGACGGCGTCGGGGTCGTCCTGCGTCGCGACGATGAGGCGGTTCGCCCAGACGTCGGCGGCGCGCTCGTTCGCGGCGGCGCGGACGACGCGGCCCGACAGCCGGCGGACGTTCTCGACGAGGGCGACGCGCAGCATGATCGGCACCGCCCACACCTCGCCGATGGAGAGCGCCGAGGCGTCCTGGAAGCCCATGACGTAGCGGACCAGGTACTCCTCGTCGATGCGACTGTCAGTGTGCGCGACGAGGTAGACGATCGCCTCGTAGATGCGGGGGAAGCCGGCGAGAGCTCCCGCGGTCAGTCTCGGCAGCTCCTTGCCGAAGCCCGGCGGCAGGTCGGCGCGAGCCGTGGCGATCTGATCGTCCACGAGGTAGTGGTTGTCGAGCAGCCACTCCGCCGCGGGCGAGACGGTGCCGTACTCCCGCGCCGCCTCGTGGAGGTAGGCGTTGTCCTCACGCAGCCGCTCGTCGGCGGCGTTCAGCAGCGCGATGAGCGGCGTGGTCTTCGGGGCGGCGGCGGTCGTATGCCGCTGTCCCGCGGCGAGCGCCGAGGCGCGCTCGGCGAGGCGCAGGGCCGAGAGGAGTTCGCCGCGGAAGGGCTCGTCGGCGCGAACCTCGAACGCGACCCGGGAGGCGGGTCGTTCGGCGTTCCGCGGTCCACTCGGAGCGATCACGGGTCGGTCTCGCCCTCTCCGTGCCGGCGCGCGCCCCCCTCGCGTGACGGTCTTCGGGCCGACGCGGCACCCCGTGTCTTGGTCGGTCGCTTGCTGTACGCGTGACGTCCTCTATTGTGACACTACTTTCTTCCCATCACTGGTGGGGGCCGCGGTGAGCCGCGCGAAGCCGCTTGCGCGGCGCTCCTCGGCGCACCGCTTGCCTGAAGATACCCCGCGGGGTATACAGGAACGAGGCGCGGACGAGTCGCGAGGGAGAGCGAATGAAGCCATCGAGAGCGATCATCTGGACGACCGCCGTCGGCATCCTGCTCGTCGGGCTCGGTTACGCGTTGACCCGCCCGGCCCCCGGGGCGGCCGAGAACATCGGCAACGACCGGCTGCGCGAGCTCGTCACCGGAGGCGCACGGCTGGTCGACGTGCGCAGCCCGGGCGAGTTCGCGATGGGGCACATCGCCGGGGCCGAGCTCGTCCCGCCCGAGCGGGTGGCGGAGGCCGCGCGCGACTGGGACCGCGATCAGGACATCGTGCTGTACTGCGCCACGGGGGCCCGGTCCTCGACCGCCATGGAGCAGCTGCGGCGCATGGGCTTCAGGCGCCTGTACAACCACGAGCGCGGTATCTCGGGCTGGGACGGCGAGCTGACCACGGACACGGCGCAGCGGGGAGCGGGCGCGATCGAGACGGACGGCCTGCCGGTGCTCGTCGAGTTCACCTCCGACGGTTGACCGACGTGCATCGAGATGAAGCCTATCGTGGATAGGCTGCGCAAGGAGTACGAGGGCAAGGTCGAGTTCCGGGTCTACGACATCGACGGGCCGGGGGGAGAGGCGGGCGAGCTGGCGGGCGAGCTCGGCGTGCAGTACGTGCCGACGTTCGTCTTCGTGAACGCGGACGAGAGCATCTCCGCGCAGGTGGTCGGAGGGATGGCCGAGCGGGATCTGCGCGGAAGGCTCGACGCGCTCGAGTAGGGTCCTGGGCGGGCGGCGACAGCCGGAGCCGGCCGTCGGCCGGAGGTGCCCCGGGGTCCTCGGGGGGGTATAATCAGGAGTGAGCCGCCCGCGGGCGCTCGGCCCGCAGCGGCGACCTGTCGTCGAGCCGTAGCGAGGTGAGTCTATCTAGGTGGACGCAGACCAGCAAGACGAGACTCGACCGGGACGGCAGATGAAGACCTCCGGCCGGCGCATGTGAGAGTCGGCATGTCCTGAATCGGTCCGAGATCCGCACGAGGGGAACGTGTGGAGACAGACGAGACGGGCCGCCGGGGGATCGGGCATAAGCTCCTGGGGTATCGCCGGGGTGAGGCCGCCAGGTTTGGATGCGGCCGACAGCTCCGGAGCATCTCCCTTCAGAGGGGAACCTCGAGCGGTGCGAAGGCCGTCCCGGTTCTCGCCTGTGCCGAGGAACCGTCGCCGTGCGAGTACGCGGGGGGTGAGCCCGTCGGGCCGCCCCTTCTCGACGTCCGGGGGAGAGGAGGGGCGGCGGGACGAGCGGCCTCCCTGACCGGCCCGCGTGGTACAATCCTTAGCCGCATACGGGGACGTAGCTCAGTTGGGAGAGCGCGGGCTTTGCAAGCCTGAGGTCGAGGGTTCGAGCCCCTTCGTCTCCACCATAGGCGACGACGGGCCGGCGGGGCCACCCGCCGGCCCCTTCCGTGTCGCGAGCCGCCGGATGTGGGACGCTTTCGGCGCTCGAGGCACACACCACCGGGACGGAGGAGGGGGTGCGCGTGGGCTCGACCGTCGTCCGGTGCGAGGGTCTCACGAAGTACTACGGCAAGAACCGGGGGATCGAGGACCTCACCTTCGAGGTCCGCCCCGGGCAGGTCTACGGCTTCCTGGGGCCCAACGGCGCCGGCAAGACCACCACGATCCGATGCCTGCTCTCGATGCTGCGGCCCACGCGCGGCACCGCGTACCTCTTCGACAGGCAGGTCGGCATCGACGGGAGCGACCTGCGCCGGCGGATCGGCTACGTGGCAGGCGACGTCGCGCTGTTCGAGAAGCGGACCGGGCAGTGGATGATCGACTACGTCTCCGGGCTGCGCGGGCGGCCCGGCCCCTCGACCAAGGAGCTCTGCCAGCGCCTGCAGTACGACCCGAGCCGCAAGGTCAAGGAGCTGTCCAAGGGCAACAAGCAGAAGCTCGCGCTGGTGATCGCGCTCATGCACGACCCCGAGCTGCTCATCCTCGACGAGCCCACGAGCGGGCTGGATCCGCTCAACCAGCAGGTCGTCTTCGACATCATCGAGGAACGCACATCCCGCGGCGCGACGCTCTTCCTCTCGAGCCACATCCTCTCCGAGGTCGAGCGCGTGTGCGAGCGCGTCGCGATCATCCGTGCGGGAAGGGTCGTGGCCGAGGAGTCGGTCGGGACGCTGCTGGACAAGGCGCTGCGTACCGCGGTGGTCACCTACGCCGATCCCGTAACCGAGGACATGCTCCGGGACGTCCCCGGGACGACGAGCCTCGAGCGCCTCGGGGACAACGTCGTCCGGGCGACGATTGCCACCGACATCGACGCGGCCCTGCGCAGACTCCTGCAGAAGCCCATCCGCGACATCCAGATAGAGCACGCCTCTCTCGAGGAGATCTTCCTGCAGTACTACGGCCACATCGAGGGAGAGGCGGGCCAGTGATGGACTGGACGATCCTGAGAGCGTCGCTGCAGCTGCGGCGCGTCTCGCTGTTCTGGTACTCCGTCGGCCTGGCGGCCTACGGCTGGATGATCGTCGCCTTCTTCCCGCTGATCGAGCAGAACCCCCAGTACATCGAAGCGGTGGAGAGCGTCTTCACCGAGGAGCTCCTGGCGGCGTTCGGCGGCGCGGGGCTGGAGTTCACGACGCTGGGCGGGTTCCTCGGCATCGAGTACCTGAGCCTCATCTGGGTCTTCATCGTCGGGGCGGCGGTCATCACGTTCATCGCCGGGGCGCTCGGCGGGGCGGTCGAGGACGGGACGATGGAGGTCACGCTGGCGCAGCCGGTCTCGCGAACGAGCGTCGTGCTCACCAGCTACCTCGGCATGGTCGTCTACGCGATCGTGCTCAACCTCGTCACGGTGGCCACGATCTACCTGCCGGGGCTGCTGCACGGCGTGGACGTGCCGCTGGACGCGATGGGCTTGCTGTTCGTGGCGGGCACGCTGGTCACGCTGGCCATCGGCAGCTTCGCGTTCGCCGTCTCGGCGGCGTCCTCGGGCAAGGGGCGCACGACCGCGATCACGCTCGGCGTGCTGATCGCGATGTACCTCGCCGACCTTCTGGGCAACCTCACGGAGAGGGCCGAGTGGCTGAAGGACTTCTCGCTGTTCCACTACTGGCGGCCCGCCGAGGTGATCGACGACCTCGAGCTCGCGCGTAGCGCGTTGCTGGTGTTCGGCGTCGCGACGGTGCTGTTCTCAGCAGTGGGGATGTACGCATTCCGGAGGCGCGACGTGGTGTAGGGCGGCGTCGGGCCCCTCGGGTGAAGGGCGGCGGACGAGCCGGAGTCCGGGGAGGGCGGTCCCGATGAGCGACGCGGTGACGCTGTTCCTCTGCGGCGACGTCATGACCGGACGCGGGATCGACCAGGTGCTCCCGCACCCCTCGGAGCCTGCGATCCGCGAGCCGTACATGTCCTCGGCGCTGGGGTACGTGGAGCTGGCGGAGCGCGCCCACGGACCCATCCCCGGTCCCGTCGACTTCCCGTACATCTGGGGCGACGCCTTGGCGGAGCTGGAAGCACGGACGCCCGACCGGCGCGCCGTGAACCTGGAGACGAGCGTCACCACCAGCGAGGACGCCGAGCCGAAAGGCATCAACTACCGGATGCACCCCGCCAACGCGCCCTGCCTGATCGCCGCCGGGATCGACTGCTGCGTGCTGGCGAACAACCACGTGCTGGACTGGGGCGTCCGGGGACTGCTGGAGACGCTGGAGACGTTGCGGGGCGCCGGCATCGCCACCGCCGGAGCGGGGCGTGACCTCGAGGAGGCCGCCGCGCCGGCCGTGCTGGCCGCACCGGACGGGGCTCGCGTGCTCGTCTTCGGCCTGGCCTCGCCGGACAGCGGCATCCCGGGACACTGGGCGGCGGCGCCCGGCCGAGCGGGGGTCCGCCTCCTGCCGGCTCTCTCCGAGAGCGTCGCGGACAGGGCGGCCGAGGAGATCCGCCGGCATCGCGCGCCCGGCGACGTCGTGGTCGTGTCGGTCCACTGGGGCGGCAACTGGGGGTACGCGATCCCGGAGGAGCAGCGCGCGTTCGCGCGCCGGCTCGTCGATGCCGCGGCCGCCGACGTCGTGCACGGCCACTCGTCGCACCATCCCAAGGGGATCGAGGTCCACCGCGGGCGGCCGATCCTGTACGGGTGCGGCGACTTCGTCAACGACTACGAGGGGATCTCCGGCTACGAGGAGTACAGGGCCGACCTCGTGCTGGCGTACTTCGTCACGCTCGATGCGCCTTCGGGGCGCCTCGCGCGCCTGGAGACGGTGCCGTTCCGTTCCCGCCGCTTCCGGCTGGAGCGCGCGAACGGGGAGGAGGCCGAGTGGCTGCGGGGGCGCCTGGACCGGGAGGGCCGCGCGCTCGGCACCGGGGTGGAGTCGACACCGGAGGGCGCCCTGGCGCTCCGCTGGTGAGGTGGGCGCCGCGCGGGCCAGCGCGAGCGCTCGCGGCGCGGCCGTGCGGGGCTACCTCGCCGGCGTCACGTACAGCAGCACTGCGACGAAGTGGCAGGCGCTGCCCCCGAGCACGAACAGGTGCCAGACCATGTGCGCGTAGGGCACGCGCTTCATCACGTAGAAGACGGTGCCCAGCGTGTAGGCGAGCCCTCCGGCGACCAGCAGCCACAACCCCGGGCGAGGCAGCGCGGAGGTGAGCGGGCCCAGCGTGCCGAGCACGACCCAGCCCATCGCCAGGTAGCCGGCGGCGGAGAGCCATTTCGGGCGATAGACCCAGAACGCCTCGGCCGCGATGCCGGCGGCGGCCAGCGCCCAGACCACGGCGAAGAGCAGCCAGCCCCGCGTCCCGGACAGCGTCACGAGCGTGAAAGGCGTGTAGGTCCCGGCGATGAGCAGGTAGATGCCGGCGTGGTCGAGCACCTTGAAGACGTGCTTGGTCCTCGGCCAGGGGAAGGAGTGGTACAGGCAGGAGAAGGTGTACTCCAGCACGAGGGCGACCCCGAAGACGATACCTCCGGCGAGCGCGCGGCCGTCGCCGAACAGCGCGGCGAAGGCCACGAGGAGCGTGAGCGCCGCGACGCCGAAGAGCGCGCCGACACCGTGGGTCACGGAGTGCGCGACCTCCTCGCCGAGCGAGTACTGCCTGCGGAGCCTGCCCGAGCCCGCGGTCTCCATCGCCAGCCTGCTCACCCGCACCGTCCTTCCCGCCGGCCGTTCCGTAGGAGCCATTCTATCCCCTCCCGCCGCGGATCGGCGCGTTCCTAATGGCGCACCTCGAACCCTAAGAGGCCCTCGGGCTTCTCCCAGGCGACCTCCACGCGCTCGACCACCGCGCGCGGGGGCCCTGCGTGCGCCCAGCGAACGGCGCGGCGAACGGCCTCGGGATCGCCCTCGAACACCGCCTCGACCCGGCCGTCGGGCAGGTTGCGCACCCAGCCGTCCACGCCGAGGCCGGCGGCGGCGCGTCGCGTCTCCGCCCGGAAGAAGACGCCTTGGACGACGCCGTCCACGAGCACACGCGCCCGCGCCCGTCCGTCCTCCATCGGCCCTCCCTCCTCGCTGCTCTGGACGGTACCCTACCACCCCTCGGCGTATACTGGCGGAGGACCGTGGCCGCACTGCGATCGCGTGCGGCGCGTGCGCGAGCGGAGGAACGCGTGCCCTTCGTCAGGATCGAGATCCAGGCCGGCAAGACGGGGCAGTACCGGCGGGCGCTCCTGCACGGGGTGAGGCGCGCGCTCGTGGAGGCCCTGGGCGTGCCCGACGAGCGGATCATGCAACGCATCGCGGAGTACGAGCCGTCCGACCTCGACGTCCCGGAGACCAAGTCCGACCGGCTCACGCTGATCGAGATCTCGATGCTGCCCCGCGACGGCGCGGTCAAGCGCGACCTCTACGAGCGCATCGTCCACAGTCTCGCGCTGTCGCCGGGTGTGTCGGCCGACGACGTGATGATCGTGGTGAACGAACCGCACCGGGAGTGCTTCGGCATCTGCGGCGAGGTGCCCGAGGAGCCCGGGCCCCACAGCGCGTAGGCCCCCTGCCGGCTCCGGGCGGTGCCGGTCCGCGGGCCGTCCGCTATCGCAACGCGAGCGATATCTGCGAGACGACCGCCGAGGACACCGCCTTCGTGCTGCCCAGCACGGTCACCCTCTCGAGCGTCCGCTTGGAGGCGGTCAGGCGCCTGGCCGCCGGGGAGGACAGCGACGCCGGCGCCGTGAGCAGCACCCCTCCGCCGGCCGACCCGACAGCCGCCCCGCCGCCCAGCGCATCGGGGAAGCTCGTGCCCGTGGCCACCGCGACGCTGCCGGGTTCGGTCCAACCCCGTGACACCGCGTAGCCCACCATCGCGGACGCGGTCTCGTAACGGTTCGCTCCGGCGACCCGCACCGTCGAGGCCGAGAGCGCGCTGACGGCCGTCCTCGGCACCGCCGACGTGCTCCCGGCGACGACGACCGTGCCGGTGCCCGCCGACGCGAGAACGTTGCGCGAGGCGGAGGGAAGGCCGGTCTGCGAGGCGAGCAGGACGGGGATGCGCTGCGAGTAGGCGTAGGGCGCCACGGCCAGCGCATCGGCGAAGGAGTCGCCGCGCACCAGGAACGCCTCGCCGATGCCGCCCTCGCGCGACGCGATGCGCCTCGCGACCGCGGCTGCCGTCTCGTAGCGGTCGGCCCCGGCGACGCGCTCCACGGTGACCCCCGGGATGGCGGCGGCCGTGCGGGCCACCGTGGCGCTGACGGCGGAAGCGCCACCCACGACGATCACGCGGCTCGCCTTCAGGCGCACGATCTCCGAGCGCACCTCCGAGGGCAGGTCTCCGCGCCGCGTGAGCAACAGTGGGCCGCCGTAGCTTCCGGCGAGGCCCGAGGCGGCGAGAGCGTCGGGGAAGTCCTGGCCGGTGGCCAGCACGACGGCGGGCGCGGCGGGGAACGCCGAACGCGAGACGGCCGCCGAGGTGGCGTAGCGGTCCGCGCCGGAGAGGCGCTTGATGGGCACCGTCGCCGGCGGCGCGCCGTAGGCGTACCTCGGGCCGGCGGCGTCGTCGGCAGTCAGCACGCGGCGGCGCACGCCGGTGCCGATGACCCCCCGCATCACCTTGCCCGCGTCGTTCGCCCCGTACAGGTCGCGAAGGTCGATCCAGTGCCCCATCTCGTGCAGGGCGACCGACTGGAGGTCGATGGTCCCCGGCGAGCCGTCGCCCCAGGAGGTGAAGACCCGGTTGAACGCGAAGTCGGTCTCGAGCATCTGGCCGTTGTAGAAGCGCAGCGACGCCTGGCCGAGGACCCCGGCGGGCAGGTCGGCCCAGGAGACGGTGTTGCCGTCGCCGGCCTGCGGCTTCGTGACCGAGGTCGCCCCTTCGTTGACCATCAGGAGGTTGCCCGCCGCGCTCCACGTGGCGGCGGCGGCGTCGACGGCCGCCTTGGTGCCCGGAACGGGGCCGTTCGCGTTCACCCTGTAAGCGACCCGGCCCCCCGGCCAGCGGTTGCCGCCGAAGCCGAAGGTGACGCGGAAGTCCTTGGTGGCGGACTCGCCACCGGCCGTCCGCACCGTGAGCGGGCCGCTGCCGGCCGAGCCCGGGTAGCCGTTCACGTAGCCGACCGGGACGACGACCTCGATGCGGGTATCGCTCCAGGAGACGACCTTGCCGTGGATCTCCGGCTGGCCGGAGCGGTAGAAGAACCCCACCGAACCCGCCTGGCCGCCGAACCCCGAGCCGGTGATGACCACCACGGAACCGGTCCCGGCCGAGGCGGAGGCGGGGGAGACCGAGCCGATGCTCGGGCCGGCGGCTGCCTCGACGGCGGAATCGAGCAGCGCCGGGGCGGTCGGCGCGTCGGGGACGGCCTCCGGCGGGAGCGCGGCGGCGGCTCGTATCCTCGTCTCGACGTGCGCGAGGCTCTGGCGCTCGCGCGGGACCTCTCCTCGGCGGACCTCCAGCACGCTCTCTCGCCAGCCGATCGGGCGCCCCGCGTCATCGAGGAAGAACAGCGCGCGCATCCCCGGGGCGAGCGACGGCGCGTCGGGCACCACCACCGTGAGCGGTCCGAGGGAGCCCCCGGGATACGAGACGCGGAGCTCGCCGGCGGGCCGCCCTTTCAGCGTGCGCAGGACGCGGACGCGGGACTCGGTGGAGACGCCCTCGTCGGCGTCCATCCGGGAGCCGACCGAGTTCACCTCGCCGAGCACGATCCGCGAGGCGGTCGCGCTCATCTCCTCGACCGACATCTCGAGGAGCAGCGCGGAGGCCGCCGGCGGCCCGGCGAGCGCGGCGCCCAGGGCGGTCGCGCAGACGAGGAGGGCGGTGGTCAGGGACGGACGGCGCGGGGCGCGGGGGGTGTGGTCCTTCAAGTGTCGCTCCGTTCGGGAGTTCCTCTGCTGCAGTGGTTCGTCCTGCCGGTGGGCCTCCCTGCACGGAAGCAAGCCGTCTGCCGTTCTCGCGGCCGGGCCCGTCCTTTGCTGGCGGTGTCGTCCCATCCACTACAATCGACCGTGTACGAGCCCGGGCTTAGCGCCTGCTCACCGATCAGCGAGGAGAGGGATGGACGGACACGACACGCCGGCGGGACAGCAGCCGCCCGTCCAGCAGGCGGCGCCGGACGCGGCGCCAGGCGGCGTGGTCGAGACCCCTCACGCCGCGGCGGAACCGCCCGGGACCGGGGGCTGGGGCCTGCTGCGGCTCGCGCTGGTCGCCGTGGCTCTCGTGGCCCTGGGCGCGGGCGCCGCCACCGCGGGGATGCGCCTCACGAGCCAGGCGCGCGACGAGCGCGCGGTCCGCTCCGCCGAGGAGCGATACGACGCGGCGATCGCCGCGGTGGAGGCCGTCCAGACCGTCTTCGAGGCGACGGAACTGGTCTCGGACCAGCCTGTCGGCCCGAAGCTGGCTTCGGTCGCCGCCTCGGCGACGGTGGATCTGGACCGGGCGCGAGCCGAGCTCGACGCCGCGGAGCGGGCGATCGGGCGCGCCCGACCGGGGGCCGCGCGCGACACGTACGCGCGCTCGCTGGATGAGGCGCGCCTCGGCGTGGAGGGCCTCGGCGAGATGCTGGCCGAGACCGGCCGCGTAGGCGCGCTGATCGATAGGGTCGCGAGCGCGCGCACGGCCGGATCGGAGGGACAGCGCGAGGTCAACGAGGCGATCCAGTTGGTGAACGCGGGGAAGTGGCGGGCGTCCGAGCGCAAGGCCAAGGCCGCCGAGGAGTCCTTCCGAGACGCCGAGGCGGCGTACCGGTCCGCTCACGGATCCGAGCCCGAGTCCGGTTTCGACGAGGCCGTCGCCTACGTGGTGAAGGAGCGCGAGGAGGCCGCTCTCGTCACGCGGATGGCGCGTCTGGGAGGGGCGGGAAAGGTGAGCGAGTACAACGACCTCGTCACCCGCTCGGAGAAGCTGCGCGAGGAGCTCCTCCGCATGCGCCCGCCCTCCGACGTCGCGGACGCCGGCTGGGCCGAGGACCGGCTGGCCGGGCTCGGGGACGAGGCGATCGCCCACTTGCGCAGGGCGGACGACCTGCGTGCCGAGGCGCTGGAGGGCTTCTTCGGGAAGCGCTGAGGACCACCGTTCATCCTCGGGTGGCGACCGTTCGTCGGGATCCATCCGTCTCCGCCTGCTGGCGGCAGCGCGCCGTGCCGACCGAGATAGCAGCGTCGGCACGGAGAGGGGACTTCCGCGTGCGCCCGTTCATCGGCAGGCATGGTGGGGCGAGAGGCGTGGCGCTCCTCGTCCTATGCGTCGCCGCTCTCGCGTCGTCGCGATCCGGCTCGCGCGCGCTCGCATACCAGCCCGGGGTCGCCGGCGGCTTCATCCCGGCCGCGCTCACGCCCTCGGCGCCGCCCCCGGGGACGGGAGGTGCGCCCGCCGCTCCGCTCGTGCTCGTCGAGCCGCCGCTCGCCGATTCCTGGTTCGCCTGGCGGCGCACGCCCACCAGGGTCCGCGTGGTCGCGCCGGGGAGGCGGGTGCTGCACCGATGGGACGCCGACGTCGGCGAGTGGGCGGAGGCCGATCCGGAGATCGTCGTGCCGGAGGGCCGAAGGACGCTGCACCTCGCCGTCGTGGGAGCCGAAGGCGGCGTGGACTGGCGCGGCAGCCTGGAACTGAAGGTCGACCTCGGCGCGCCGAAGCTGAACGGGTCGGTCGAGCCGGCGGCGCCGGAACCGGCCGAGAGCCTCCTTCGGCGTCGCTCCGTCACCGTTCGCACGTCCGTGGTGCCGCAAGCGGGACCTACTCTGACGCGCCTCGGCGGCAGGGACCGGTACGAGACCTCCGTCATCATCAGCAAGGCCAACTTCTCGGAGGCCGACACGGTCATCATCGCGACCGGGGAGGGCTTCGCCGACGCCCTGGCCGCCTCCGGGCTCGCCGGCTCGTACCGCTGTCCCCTGCTGTTGACGAGACGCGACAGGCTTCCGGCGGTCGCCCGCGACGAGATGCTTCGACTGGGGGCGAAGAAGGCGGTCATCGCGGGCGGTCCCCCAGCGGTGTCCGAGGGCGTAGCCAAGGCCGTGCGCCAGGCGGGGTTGAGCACACAGCGGATCGGGGGGTCCGACCGTTACGAGACGGCCGTGCTGGTCGCCAAGGAGCTCGAGCGGCGCGAAGGACCGAGGTCCCTCGGGTTCGTGGCTCGCGGAGACACCTTCCCCGACGCCTTGGCCGTCTCGCCGTTCGCATACGGTTCCCGCTCGCCCATCCTGCTCGTCAAGCCGACCTCGCTGCCTAAGGTGACCCGCAACGCGATATCCCGGGGTCACTTCACGAGGATCGTTATCGCCGGCGGGCCCCCGGCCGTCTCCGAGGGGGCGGAGCGGTGGATCGCGGGGCACGCCATGGTCGTCCGGGCCGGCGGCAGCGACAGGTACGAGACCGCCGTGCGAGCATCGGTCCTCGGCAGGTTCATGGGGTCGGCGGGGGACGCGTTCGTGGGGGTGGCGACCGGAGGCGACTTCCCCGATGCGCTGTGCGGGGGAGTGGCGGCCGGAGGCCGCTCCGGGGTGGTCCTGCTGACTCGCCGCCACGACCTCCCGCAGGTGACCGGCCGCGCGGTGAGCGACCTGGGCCCGTCGTTACGCTGCGTGCAGGTCTACGGCGGGCCGCCCGCCGTGGACGAGCCCGTCCTCGGCACGCTGAGGACGATCATCCGCTAGCCCGCTTCGCCCGCCTGGACCGCTGGCCGGGCGAGCCGGACCTCAGGCCCGCGCGCACCCTCCCGTGTCGTCCTCGGACGGGGCGGCCGCGTCGAGCAGTTCGGCGGCGGCTTCGGCGGCGCGGTCCGCCGATACGCCCAGAAGGCAGCGGTGATGACCCGAGCGGCACGTGCTCGAATAGCAGCACGCGCAAGGGACGGCGTCGTTCAGGACCCTGCTCGGCACCATCCAGGGGGCGTGCTGCGGGTTCGTCAGCGCGTAGAGGTCGACCACCGGCGTGCCCGCGGCGGCGGCGAGGTGCGCGGGCCCGGTGTTGTTGGTGACCAGCACGTCCGCGTGCGCCACGAGAGCGGCCAGCTCCTCGATGCCGAGCCGTCCGGTCAGGTCCGCGGCGGGCGCCTCGCACGCGGCGACGGCCGCCGCGACCAGCGGCGCCTCCTCCGGCGTCCCGCTGAAGGCGATCGCCGCGCCCTCCTCCGCCGCGAGACGGGAGGCTACCGCGCCGAACCGCGCGGCCGGCCAACGGCGCGACGGCGCCGTGGCACCCGGGTGCAGCACCGCCAGCCGCTCCCCGGGGCCGATGCCGCAGCGGGCGAGCAACGCGCCTACGCGCCGTGCCGCCTCCGGCGGCACCCGGAGCGAGAGGCGCTCGTCCGCCGTCCGGGCACCCACGGCGGACACCAGGTCGAGCTGGCGGCGCACCTCGTGGCGCACGCCGTGTTCGGGCTCGGTCTCTCGCACCCAGTGCGTGAGGAGCTGGTAGGGGTTCTCCCGGCAGTGCGCGAGCCGCAGCGGGATGTCGGCGAGGTGGCACAGCATCGCCGAGGGCAGGGGGTTCTGGCTGAAGACCGTGAAGACGACCGCGGCGTCGAATCCGCGCTGCCGCAACTCCTGGGCCTGAGCGAACTCGGGCCCGCTGTCGCTCCTCGGGGGGGTGGCCTTCATCCAGGGGGGGTCGTACGCGATCACGTCGTCGACCTCGGGCACGAGACGGGCGGCTCCCTCCGCGGCCGAGGAGGTCAGCAGCGTCACGCGGCGTCCCGGCGCGGAGCGCTTCAGCGCCCGGAGGGCAGGCGTGGACATCAGGACGTCGCCGATCGTGTCCAGCCGTACGCACAGCACTTCTCGCGCCGCGTCCCACGCCGCGTCACCCATGCCCTCTCCTCTCTCCTCTCGCGGTGGCCCTCACCGGCCGTCCGAGGTGCGCCGCGGCTCCTCGGTCCGGATCCGGTCGATCAGTCCCGAGGTCGAGCGGTCCTGCACGCAGGGGAGCAGCCGCACCTCCCCGCCCAGGGTGCGGACGAGCTCGGCCTCGGGGAGGCGCTCGAGCGTGTAGTCGCCGCCCTTCACGAAGACGTCCGGGCGCACCGCCGAGATGAGCGCGTGCGGCGTGTCCTCGGCGAAGGGCACGACCAGGTCCACACAGGACAGCGCCTCCAGCACGTGCATCCTGTCCTCGAGCTGGTTGACGGGCCGCCCGGGGCCCTTGAGCCGGCGGACGCCCTCGTCGCAGTTGACGCCCACGACGAGCACGTCCCCGAGCGACTTGGCCTGGCTCAGGTACGTCACGTGCCCGCGGTGCAGGATGTCGAAGCAGCCGTTGGTGAGCACGACGCGCCCGCCCGACGCGCGCAGGGGCTCCAGCCGGCGCGCCGCCTCCTCCGCGCAGCCCGCCGCTTTGCCCAGTCCTCCGATAGCGGCGGCCAGCTCCTCGGCACGGCAGGTGCTCGTCCCGGGCTGCGCGACGACGACCGACGCCGCCGCCTGCGCGATCTCGGCCGCTTCCGGGGTGTCAGCGCCCGCGGCGAGCGCCAGGGCGAACGCGCACGTGTAGGTGTCCCCGGCGCCGGAGGGACCCGCCGACGACGCAGTGCGCGCGTACGTGCGGTAGGGGGCGCGGTCGCGCTCGAAGACGATCGCCCCCTCGGCGTCCAGCGTGACGGCGGCGATCCGGGCGCCGGACAGCGCGAGCATGCGCTCCCCGCGCGCCGCCAGAGCGTCGGCCCGGGAAGCGCCGTCGGAGCCGGCCTCCTCGCCGAGCAGACTGACCGCGCCGGCGTAGTTGGGCTTCACCGCGCTCACCCCGACGTGCCGGTAGCCGGTCAGGTGCTTGGAGTCCGCGACGAGGACCTTCGGCGAGCGCCGCTGCACGCGGCCCAGGGCGGCGATCACCGCGGGCGTCACCGCGCCGTAGGCGTAGTCCGAGACCACCACGGCGTCGTGGCCGTCCCAGGCCTCGCCGATCATCTCGCCCACGCGGTCCTGTGCCGCCTCGTCGGGCGCGAGGACGTCGCCCTCGTCCAGCCGCAGCAGTACCTGGCCGCCCGCGGCGACCCGCTGCTTGACGAGCGTGCTGCGGCCCTCGACCCCCACGCAGGGGCCGAGGTCGACGCCGGCCGCGGAGAGGGCCGACGCCAGCCGTGCGCCCTCGGCGTCGCCGCCGAGCAGCGCCACGAGCGAGACCCCCGCGCCGAGGGCGGCGGCGTTCAGCGCGGTGTTGGCGGCGCCGCCGGGCGCCTCGCGGCGCTCGGTCACGTCGACGACCGGCACCGGCGCCTCCGGGCACAGGCGGTGGGCCGCGCCGCTCAGGTAGCGGTCGAGCATCGCGTCGCCGACCACGAGGACGCGCAGGCCCGCGAAGGACGCCGTCAGCGTGCCGAGCCTATCCATGCCGCCCCTCCTCGCCGAGGACCGCCCGGGCGGCGCGCCCGAGGTCGAGCGCGAACGCGTCGGGCAGGCGCCACCGGTCGAACCGCCATTCGGTCTCGCCGCCGTTGCACAGCAGCACCGTGCGGCAGCCCGCGCGCCTGCCGGCCTCCACGTCGTCGAGTATGTCGCCGACCATCCACGATCCCTCCAGGTCTATGCCGTGCCGCTCGGCGACGCCGAGCAGCATGCCCGGAGCAGGCTTGCGGCACCCGCACACCCTCGCGTACTCCCGCACCGTCCCCTCCGGGTGGTGGGGGCAGAACGCCACGTCGAGCAGGGAGACGCCGGCCTCGGCGACGAGCTCCTCGAGCCGGACCCGCATCGGGCGCAGGGCCGAGGGAGCGAAGAAGCCGCGCGCCACGCCGGACTGGTTCGAGACGACCACGAGCGCGTAGCCCGCACCCGCGAGTCGCGCCAGCGCGTCCCCGGCGCCCTGAGCGAGCCTCATCCCGCCGGGCTCGGCGCTGTAGGGCGCGTCCTCGACGAGCGTCCCGTCCTTGTCAAGGAAGACCGCTCGCACTGCCGTCCCATGTCCGCAGCCGGCTCGTCCCGTGCCCGGCCGCCGCCGCGTGCACCGGGACGACCTTCGGGCCGACGGTCTCGCCCTCCTCACCGACGGCTGCCGCGGCCTCCTCGAGCACCTCGGCGATGGCGTGCAGGAGCGTGATGTGCACCTCCTGGACGCGAGGCGTGTCGTGCGAGGGGACCACGACGGCGGCGTCGGTGTCCCGCAGCGCCTCCCCGCCGTCCCCCCCGAGGAGCGCCAGGCAGCTCATGCCGAGCAGCCGTGCGGTCCGGAGGGCTCGCGTCACGTTCGCGGAGCGTCCGCTGGTGCTGATGGCGAGCAGCGCGTCGCCGGGTTCGCCCAACGCCTCGACCTGCCGGGCGAACACCTCCTCGAAGCCTGCGTCGTTGGACCAGGCGGTCATCACGGCGGCGTCGGCGGTCAGGGCGATCGCCCGCATCGGGCGCCGGTCGCGGCGGCGGAACAGGCAGACGAGCTCGGCGACGAAGTGCTGCGTGTCGGCGGCGCTGCCGCCGTTGCCGCACACCAGCAGCTTGCCTCCGCGCTCGAGGCACTCGCGCAGCGCGCCGGCGACTCGGGCAGCGTCCTCGGTCGCCGCGCCGCGCGAGGCGTCCAGCGCCGCCAGCGCCCCGTCGATGGAGCGGGCCACTGCGTCGCGAGGGTCGGCGGTCTTCGGCGCCGCCAGCGGGACCGCGGCGGCGGACTCGGCCACCTCCCGGTAGACCTCGTCGAGCTGCCGCGCCGCCACTTCCCATGTGAACAGCCGGAGCGCCCGCTTGCGCCCTGCCTCGCCGAAGCGCCTGGCGACCCGGGGCTCGGCGAGCAGGGCCGCCAGCCGCGCGGCGAGGGCTTCTGGCTCCTTCGGCGGCACGAGGAAGCCGGTCTCGCCGTCGACCACGGTGTGCTTGATCCCTCCGACCGCCGAGCCCACGACCGGCTTGGCGCACGCCATGGCCTCCAGCGGCGTTATGCCGAACGGCTCGTACCAAGGGACGGTGACGAAGACGTCCGCCGCCCCGTAGAAGTAGCGCAGCTCGTCGCGAGGCTTGGAGCCGGCGAAACGCACGAGGTCGCCCACCCCGCACTCGTCCGCGATCCCCAGCAGCCTCCCGATCTCCGGGGTGACGCGCGGGTCGGGCTCGGAGGACTCCCCGCCGACGACGACCAGGTCCGCCTCGACACCGTGGGCGCCGCGCAGGTGCGCCAGCGCCCGGACGACGGTGTCCACGCCCTTCCTCGGCACCATCCGGCCGAGCTGGAGCACCATCGCGCGATCGCTGTCCAGGCCCAGCCGCAGCCTCGCCTCCACCCTGTCGACCGGCCACAGCTCTCCCGGATCGAAGCCGCAGGGCACGACGGGCGTCCGAGAGGGATCGGCGCCGTAGAGCCCGACGAGGTCCTCGAGGTCCTGCGGGCACTCCGCGATCACGCGGTCGGCTTCGGCGACGGCGCGACGCTCGATCGCCAGACGTTCCTCGGGGAAGCCGTCGGCGTTGCCCTGGTGCATCCGGCGGACCTCGCCCAGGGCGTGGAAGGTCACGACGAACGGCGTCGCGGTGCGCCGCTTGACCTCGGCCGCGACCAGGGCGGACATGAAGAAGTTCGCGTGCAGCAGAGCGTAGCGCTCCCGCCGCGCGTAGCCCTCGAAGAAGTCGGAGAACTCGCCCATGTAGGGCAGCATGTCCTCCTTGCGCACGAACCGGGCCGGGCCGGCGGGGACGTGGACGACGCGCACGCCGGGCGCGGCTTCCGTGGTCTCCGGCAGCCCGACGGCGTCCGCCCTGGTGAACACGTCGACGGTCCACCCCAGGCGGGCGAGATGCGCGGCGAGCTGGGCGACGTAGACGTTCTGTCCGCCGCTGTCGACCCCGCCCAGTGCTCCGAGCGGAGAGGCGTGCTCGCTGACCAGCGCGACCTTTCGCATGAGTCCTCCCCAGGCCCCTCCGGTGCCCACGGCCCGGACGAGGCCGACACCCGGGGCAGGCTGCCCCCGGAGCGTTCGGATTCCTTCCCAGGCGCAGAAGAACACCAAACACTGGGACCGGCGCGAGGCCCGCTCGGCCGCACATCCGTGCTCACAGCTCGATCGGCACGCCGGCGAGAGAGCCGTCGGGCGCGACCTCGACGAGGCGGTGGGCGTCGGTGTCGGTCACGAGGAGCGTCTCGCCCAGCGACGCGACCCCGCGTGGCCCGCTCAAGCCGCCCGCGACCTCGCCCGGGAGGCTGCGCGTCTCCCCGCTCGCCGGATCGATCCGCTTGAGCTTGTCGTTGTAGGTGTCGGCGGCGACGACCGCCCCCCGATGGAACGCCACGTCCTCCGCATGCTGGAGCAGCGCCTCGCCGGCCGGCCCGTCCCTGTCGCCGAAGTCGAACAGCCCGGTGCCGACGAGCGTCCGCACACCGCCGCCCCCGAGGGCGCGGACCGAGGAGGACTCGCAGTCCGCGACGTGGACCTCCCCGCCGGTCCCCGCCGCCAGCCCGGTCGGTTGCGCGAGAGCGGCCAGCCGCGCCGGGCCGTCGCGGATGTCCTCGGCGCCGGTGCCCGCCTCGACGGAGAGCGACCACGCGCCGGCGTGCGGGCGGAGGCGGCACAGCTGGTGGCTGCCGGCCATCGAGCACAGCAGCGTCCCGTCCTCGGCGAGCAGCCCCCAGGGGGAGCGGAGCGGCGTCCGCGCGTCGCCTTCCTCGAGCCGTCCCGCCGCGAGCGCTCCCGTCCCCGCGACGGTGCGGACCTCTCCGGAGGCGAGGTCGAGCCGCCGGATCGCGTGGTTCGCCCTGTCGGCCACGAACACCGCCCCGTCCGTGGCCGCGAGCCCCTGCGGCTCGGCGAAGCGCGCCTCGCCGGCCGCGCCGTCGGCGAAGCCGCGCCGCCCGTCGCCCCATACGCGCACGACGCGCGCCGCGAGCCGGCCCGGTCCCCGCCGCGCCTCCGCCTCGAGGACGCGGCGGTGCCCGGCGTCGGACACGAAGAGCCGGCCGCCGGAGACCAGCGCACGCGACGGGAAGCGCAGCGCGCCTTCCTCGGCCGGCGACGGCACCGTCTCGAACGGCTCGGGTCCCGGGCGCAGCAGGCCGTCGGCGCGGTACGCGTCCGCGGCGCCGGAGATCTCCTCGGCGAGCGCGCCGACGTCGAACTCGCCGGCGATCCTGCCCAGGAGCCGGCCGTCCGGGCCGACGACCGCCACCGTCGGCCATGCCGTCACCCCGTAGGCGCGCCAGATGCGGAAGCGGCGGTCGTTCACCACCGGGTGCTCCACGCCCAGGCGTCGGCGGGCTGTCTCGATCAGCGGCGTGGCGCGCTCCGCGCGGAACTTACCGGCGTGCACGCCGATCACGGTCAGGATCCCGGGGAAGCGCTCGTGCAGCTCCCGTACCCGCGGGAGCACGTTGCATGCAGTTGATTCAACCGAAGGTCCAGAAGTCCAGCAGCGCGAAGCGGCCGGCGAGGTCCGCCAGCGCGATCGGCCTCCGTACCCCCAGCCAGTCGAGCCCTTCGGGGAAGTCCGTCGCCCTCACCGGCTCGGTCCCCAGACGCATCGCGACCCCCAGCCTTCGCCCGGCGGCGGTCCGCCGCCCGCCCGTGGCCCCTCCCGCAGGTCGCCGGGTATCTTCCCGTTGCGCGGCGGGTGCCGCGGCGTGGGGAGGAGCCCGGCTTGGAGCCGAGAGCATGGTCCGGTACCGCACTGCTGGATTCGTCGTCGTGCGGCGAGCGGGTGGCGTCGTTCCGGTTCGCCAAGCCTCCCGGGTACGCGTTCGCTCCGGGGCAGTACGCGCTCCTGAGGCTGCGAACGGCCGAGGGACCGCAGAGCAAGCCGTTCACGCTCTCACAGGCCCCCGCCGACCCTTACCTGGAGGTCACGACGCGGCTCAGCGGGTCGCCGTTCAAGCGGGCCCTGGCTTCGATGGCGGCCGGGGATCCGGCGGAGGTCTCGGGGGCACGGGGGAGTACGGTCCTGCCGGAAGGCACCCGGCGCGTCGCCTTCCTGGTCGGAGGCGTGGGCGTGACGCCCGCCCGCAGCATCCTGCGCGACGCGGCCTCGCGAGGGGGAGGGGGGCTGGACGCGGTCCTCCTCTACGGCAACGTGGACGACGTCTGCGTGCCCTTCCTGGAGGAGCTCGAGGGGATGGCCGGCGAGGGCTGGTGCCGTCTGGTGCTCGCGTACGAGCGGCCTCCGTCGGGGTGGGCCGGCGAGAGCGGGTTCATCACCGCCGCAATGGTCCGACGGCACGTCCGGATGGACGACGGCCTGCGCTTCGTGGTCGCGGGGCCGCCGGCGATGGCGGACGCGATGACGGCGGTGCTCGACGAGCTCGCCGTGCCCGAGGACCGCCGGCTGGTCGAGCGGTTCAGCGGGTACTGAGGCCGCGGCGGGCGGAAGGGACCGCTGGACAGCCCTTCCAGGGTATATACAGGCCAGGGATCGCCGCCGCCCCGCGGCTGCGCTGTCCGCGCGAAGGAGGGGACGGATGCAGCTTCTCGCCAGGACCTGCAGCTACGACCGAATGAACGTGGAGCGCGTGCTGGCGCGCCTCTTCATCCTGGGGGGCGGGGCGTTCTGGGTGGTCGCCACGTTCGGCGCCACGTGGGCGTACGAGGGCGGGGGCATCGTCGAAGCGGTGGGGACGGCGCTGCTGCCGCTGGCCGTCACGGTCGGGGCGTTCCTCGTCGGCTGGTTCTACGAACGCCTCGCCGCCCTGTTGCTGGCGCTGGGCGCGGCCGTCGTGGTGGGGTGGGGTCTCGTCGCCGGATGGGAGACGGGCGTGTGGATCACCGTGCTGGCCGTGCTGATCGGCCCGATGCTGGTCGCCGCGCTGCTGTTCATGCTGGCCTCGCGCATGCAGGTGATCTGCGGTCTGCAAGAGGGCGCTCCGGTCCGGTGACCCGGAGGAGCGCCCCGTCTGGGAACGCGCACGTATCGCCCCGGCAAAGGGCGGAATAGGCAAGACTGCGTCGTGGGGGTCTTGCCGCCGAACGCAGGATGGCGCCCGGTCGTCAGGGCGTGCGACCGTTCGCGCACGAGACGCGGCCGCCGGGCGCTACACGCGCGTAGAGGAAGATGCTGGTAGGCTAAACTCATTGCAGCCGCGGCGGCGGACTCGGCGGGAACGGGCCTCCCTGCCTCGGCGTTCCGCGTACGGGTCGGGAACTGCCCGTGGATCAGGTCTCCGATGGGGAAGGGTCTAGGGTGTACGACCTGGAGGGTGTCCTAGGACCCTCGGTCATGCGATTCGTCGACCGGTACGTCCGGTCGCTGCTGACCTGGGACATACTGGTCTTCTACCACCGCAATCCGGATGCGGTCCTCGACCTCGAGGGATTGGCGTCCCGTCTCGGCCGCCGCGTGGAGGAGCTCGACCCCGAGGTCGAGGCGCTGTGCGCGGCGAAGATCCTCCAGTGCGCCGGCGGTCTGGTGAAGTACCGTCCGTCGGCGGAGATGAAGGAGACCATCGCCCAGTTCGTCGAGGCGTGTCAGGAGCGCGGCCGCAGGCTCGCGCTCATCGCGCTGGTGCTGCACAAGATCAACCCGAGCACGAACGCCTGACCGCGCCGCGTCCGCCGCCTCCGGGCGGTGGCCGCCACGTCCTCGCGCACCCGCCGCCGCCGCACCGCAGGGCCTGCGCGGCGCGCCGTCGAGCGTCTTCCCCGCGCCGTTTAGCGACGCCGGAGGCGGGGGTAGGAAGACCCCTGCTCTGGCCGAGCCGGACCGGCGGTGACCGCCGGGGCGGGGGGGACGACGGTGGATGGCGTCCGCGGAGCGGAACCGCGCTCGGTGGTGGTCGTGCGCGCGCTGCCCGGCGTCGGGGACTTCCTGTGCGCCGTCCCCGCGCTGCGCGCGCTGCGCCGGGCGGCGCCCGGCGCCCGCCTGACGCTGATCGGGCTGCCGTCGGTCTCAGGCCTGGTGGAGGCGTTCGCGCCCCTGATCGACGAGCTGCTCCCGTTCCCCGGCTACCCCGGGATCCCCGAGGTCCCGCTGAACCGGGAGGACCTGGAGCGGTTCCTGCGCGACGCGCGCGAGCGGCGGTTCGACCTCGCGGTGCAGATGCACGGGAACGGCAGCGCGATGAACGGGTTCCTTCTGGAGCTCGGGGCGAGGGAGGTGCTGGGGTATCGCATGCCCTGCGCGCCGGCGCATCCCGGCCTGGCGCCGTACGACCCCGGGCTCCCCGAGGTGAGCCGCTGGGTCCGGCTCGTGAGCGGCGCGGAGGGCGGGACCGGAGAGCGCGTGCGGTACCCCGTGGCGCGATCCGACCGCGAAGAGGCGAGGCGGCTGCTCGAGGCCGCGGGCTTGGGTCCGGGCGGGTACGCGTGCCTGCACCCCGGCGCGGCGGCGGCGGAGCGCAGGTGGGCGCCGGAGGGCTTCGTGCGCGTGGCCGAGGAGGTCGTCGCAGCGGGCGTGGGTGTCGCGCTCACGGGCACCGCGGAGGAGGCACCCGCGTGCGAAGCCGTCGTCGGGGCGGCACGCGTACCCGTGGCCGACCTGTGCGCGTCCACCTCGCTGGGCGTGCTGGCCGCCGTGCTGCAGGGGGCACGCCTCGTCGTGTGCAACGACACCGGCGTCGCGCATCTCGCCGCCGCCGTCGAAGCGCCCACGGTCGTCGTGTACACAGGGGCCTCGGACCCGCGCAGGTGGGCACCCGCGGGCTCCGTTCGCGCGGTGCTCCCGCGGGACGAGGCCCGACCGCGGGACGAGACCGTCCCGGAGCGAGACCCGGAGCTGCCCGCCGCGTGTGGAGGGCTGCCTTGTCCGATCCTCGCGGACCGGCCGCGGCCGCCGGGCCGGGTACCCGTTCGGGCCGTCCTCGCCGAGGTGCGTGACGCGCTGTCGGACCGGCCGCGCGGGAGGCCACATGTGGCGTGAACCGTTCTCGGCCGCGCGCCGCGTGCTCGCCGTGCGGCTGGACAACATCGGCGACGTGGTGATGCTCGGGCCCGCGCTGCGGGCGGTGAAGGCCGCGGGCGCCGCACACCTGACGCTGCTGTGCTCGCCCGCCGGCGCGCAGGCGGCGCCCCTGCTGCCCTGGGTCGACGACGTGCTCGTCGCCAGGGTCTCCTGGCAGGATGTGTCCGGCCGGCTCGCGGACGACGCGTCCGGCGACAAGCGGCTCATCAGGCACGTCTCGGCGGGGCGCTACGACGCCGCGATCGTCTTCACCAGCTTCTCGCAATCCCCGCTCCCGCCGGCGTACGCGTGCTACCTCGCGGGGATCCCGGTGCGGGCGGCGCACTCGCGGGAGTTCGCCGGCGCGGTCGTCACGCACCCCGTGACGCCCCCTGCCGACGAGACGCACCAGGTGGAGCGCAACCTGGATCTCTTGCGCGGGCTCGGTCTCGCGGCGCCGAGCCGCCCGCTCGAGGTACGTGTCCCGCCCGAGGCCCGGAGGCGTGCGCGCGCGCTCCTGGACGAGCGCGGCATCGGGGGCGGCTTCGTGGCGGCGGCGCCCGGCGCCGGCTGCTCGGCGCGCCGCTACCCCGCCACGTCCTTCGCAGAGGCCGTTCGGCTGATCGCCGCAGGCGGGCGCGGCGTGGCGGTGGTGGGGAGCGAGCGGGAGAGTGAGCTCGTCGGGAAGGTCGCCGGCGCGACGCCGGGCGCCGCGCCGGTCGCGGGCGAGACGGGCGTCCCCGAGCTCGCGGCCCTGCTCGCCGAGGCGTCGGCGGTGGTGGCGAACGACTCGGCCGCGCTGCACCTGGCGGACGCCGTGGGCACGCCCGTGGTCGCGGTGTTCTCGGGGACCGACCTGCCGGGGCAGTGGGCGCCCCGCTCGGTCCCCTCGGCCGTGCTCACCCGCGAGACGGCCTGCTCGCCGTGCTACGCCTACGAGTGCCCCCGGGACAAGGCGTGCCTGGCGATCCCGCCGGCGGAGGTCGCCGAGGAGGCCGCGCGGCTGGCGGCCGCCGGCGAAGCGAGAGGCCGGGCGACCGGGCGGGCACCGAGGGAGGACGCCGCGGCCGCGACGACCGTCTGAGCGGCGCGAAGGGCGACGGCACAGTGACGGACCGACGGCGCCGTAAGGGCGCCTCGAACGGAGGGAACGGCATGACGGCGACGCGCTTCGGACGACGGCGGGCCTACCGCCCGCACGTGCTCACCTGGCACGTGCACGGCAGCTACCTGTACTACCTGGCGCATGCGCCCGCCGAGTTCCACGTCCCCGTGAAGCCCGGGCGGCCCGAGGGGTACGGAGGGCGCTCGGACGGGCTTCCCTGGCCGGACAACGTGCACGAGGTTCCGGCCGAGGAGGCGCCCTCCCTGGAGCTGGACTGCGTGCTGTACCAGTCGAGGCGCAACTGGACCGAGGACCGGTACGAGATCCTCTCGCCCCAGCAGCGCCGCCTGCCGGGCGTCTACCTCGAGCACGATCCGCCCAGGGAGCACCCCACGGACACGCGGCACTGGGTGGACGATCCCGAGGTGCTCGTCGTCCACGTGACCCACTTCAACGACCTGATGTGGGACTGCGGCGAGTGCCGGACCCGCGTGGTCGAGCACGGCGTCAAGGTCCCGCCCGCCGTCCGCTACACCGGCGAGATCCCCCGCGGCCTGGTCGTGGTGAACGACATAGCCTCCCGGGGGCGCAGGCTCGGCGCCGACGTCCTGGACCGCGTGCGCGCCGAGGTGCCGCTGGACCTCGCCGGCATGGGATCGGTGCCTCTGGGGGGCCTCGGGGAGGTCTCACACGAGGAGCTGCCGCGCCTCATGGCTCACTACCGCTTCCTGTTCAACCCCATCCGCTACACGAGCCTCGGGTTGGCGGTGCTGGAGGCGATGCAGTGCGGCGTGCCCGTCGTCGGGCTGGCCACCACCGAGATGGCGGTGGCGGTACGCAACGGCGTGTCGGGGTACGTGGACACGGACGTCTCGCGCCTCGTCTCCCGGATGCGGGGCCTGATCGACGACCCGCTGTACGCGCGGCGCCTCGGCGAGGGGGCCCGGCGTGCGGCGTGCCGGCGCTGGGGGATCGAGCGGTTCGCGCGGGAGTGGGGCGAGCTGCTGAGCGAGGTGGCCGAGCGGCGGCCGGTGGCCGTGTGACGGACGGAGCCGGCTCCGCCGTCGTGCGGGAAGGAGGACCGATGAGGGAGATGGCAGGCAAGGTGGCCGTGGTGACCGGCGGAGCGCGCGGGCTGGGCGACGCGATCTGCCGGATGCTCGCCGAGGAGGGTTGCGACGTCGTCTCGGCGGACAAGCTGCACTCCCGTGCCGCCGGCGATCCCGCCCGGCCGGGGGTGACGACCCTGCCGCTGGACGTGAGGGACGCCGGCGCCGTCGCCGCGGGCCTGCGGCAGGTGGCCGACGAGCGCGGCGGCCTCGACATCCTCGTCAACGACGCGGCGGTCGACGTCACCAAGCCCATCGACGAGCTGTCGCAGGCGGAGTTCGACGCCGTGCTCGCGGTGAACCTGCGCGCCCCGTTCGCGGCGTCCAAGGCGGCGTTCCCGCTGATGCGCGCGCGAGGTGGCGGCGACATCGTCAACATCGCGTCCACGGCGTCGAAGCGGTGCTGGGCCAACGCGTGCGCCTACCATGCGACCAAATGGGGCCTGCTGGGCCTGTCGCACTCCCTGCACGCGGAGGGACGCGGGGACAACATCAAGGTGAGCGCCATCGTGTCGGGCGGGATGCGCACCCCGTTCCTGCTCGAGAGGTTCCCGGACATCCCGCTGGCGACCCTCCAGGACCCGGAGAACGTGGCCGCCGCGGTGCGCTTCGTGCTCACCCAGCCCGAGGAGTGCTGCGTGCCCGAGCTGATGGTGATGCCGCGCACGGAGACGTCCTGGCCGTAGGCGAAGGCGCGACGAGGGAGGGCCGTCATGTGGCGCAGGGACGCGCTGGGTCTCCTCGAGGAGTTCGAGGGCCTGGAGGTCGTCGTCGTCGGCGACGTGATCCTCGACGGCTACCTGAAGGGGCGTACCGAGCGCCTGTGCCGTGAGGCGCCGGTGCCGGTCGTGGCGCTCACGGGCGAGGCGGACGCGCCCGGTGGCGCGGCCAACGCGGCGGCCAACCTCGCGGCGCTCGGGGCGAGGGTGACGCTGCTGTCCGTCGTCGGCGAGGACGACGCCGCGGGCGCGCTGCGTCGCTGTCTCGACGCGGCGGGCGTGCCGTCGCATGGCCTCGTCGTGGATCGCGGGCGCGCCACGCCGGCCAAGCGGCGGCTGATGGCCGACGGCCAGATGCTCGCGCGCATCGACCAGGGGACGACCTCCGCCCCCGACGGCGAGGCGCAACGCGCGGTCGCGGAGCGGCTCGAGGGCGCGTACAGCCGGTGCGCGGCCGTCGTCGTTTCCGACTACGCCTGCGGCGTGGTCTCCGCCGGCGTCGCGCGGATGCTGGCCCGCCTGCGCGCCGAGGAGGGGCGCGCGCGACCGGTGCTGGCCGTGGACGCCAAGCGGCCCGACGCGCACGCTTCTCTCGCGCCGACCCTGGCGAAGCCCAACTTCGAGGAGGCGGTCGCGCTGCTGGAGCGGGCGGGCGAGCACGTGAGCGCGCGTCCCGGCCGCCGCGCCGCCGCCCTGGCGCCCCTGGCGCCCGTGCTCCTGGCGCGCACCGGGGCCGAGGCGGTCGAGCGGCTGGAGCGGGCGGGCGAGCACGTGAGCGCGCGTCCCGGCCACCGGGCCGCCGCCCTGGCGCCCCTGGCGCCCGTGCTCCTGGCGCGCACCGGGGCCGAGGCGGTCGTCGTGACGCTGGATTCGGAGGGCGCGCTGCTGCTGCAGCGGGACGGCGCCGTGCTCGAGCTGCCGCCGGTGGCGGTGGACCACGCCCATCCCTCGGGCGCCGGCGACACGTTCCTCGCGGCCGCGACGCTGAGCTGCGCCGCCGGCGGGGACGTCTCGAGCGCCGCCCGGCTGGCCGGCGCGGCGGCCGGGGTCGCCGTCCGCAAGCCCGGCACGGCCCCGTGCACGGCCGAGGAGCTCCGCGACGCGCTCGCGGGCAGCGAGAAGTACGAGCCCGATCCGGCCCGGCTGGCGGCCAGGCTCGCCGCCGAGCGCGAGCGCGGCCGTCGCGTGGTGTTCACCAACGGCTGCTTCGACATCCTGCACGGCGGTCATATCGCGTACCTCGACCAGGCCAGGCGCCTGGGGGACGTGCTCGTCGTGGGCGTGAACACCGACGAGTCGGTCTGCCGCATCAAGGGGCCGTCCCGGCCGGTCAACCCCCTGCCCGAGCGCGTGCACGTGCTCTCCGCGCTCTCCTCGGTGGACGCGGTCGTCCCGTTCGGGGAGGACACCGCCGACGCGCTGCTGGCCGAGCTGCGGCCCGACGTGTTCGCCAAGGGCGGCGACTACCTGGCCGAGACGGTGCCGGAGGCCGCCGTGGCCCATGCGCTCGGGATAGAGCTCGTGATCCTGCCGCTGGTCGACGACCGCTCGACGAGTGGCCTCATCGAGCGGATCGTGGACTCCTCACGGAAGGAGGGCCGGCCGTGAGCGGTCATGGGCTCGACGTGCTGATCCCGACCGTCGGACGCCCGGCGGCCCTGGCGGTCGCGCTGACGAGCCTCGTGGGGCAGACCGCAGGCGGCTTCCGCGTCGTCGTCGCGGACCAGAGCGAGGACGACGAGGTCTTCTCGCACGGCGAGTGCGCCACGGCCCTGCGGGTCCTGCACGCGCGGGGGCACGAGGTCGAGACGCACGCCCACAGGCCGCGCCTCGGCGTGGCCGAGCAGCGCGACTTCCTGCTCTCGCGCGCCGGCGCGCCGGCGGTGCTGTTCCTCGACGACGACGTGCTGCTGGAGCCGGAGGTGGTCGCCGCCATGTCCTCCGCGCTGGCCGAGGAGGGATGCGGTTTCGTCGGCTGCGCGGTGATCGGGCTCAGCCACCGCGGCGACGAGCGCCCGCACGAGCAGGAGGTCGAGTTCTGGGACGGCCCCGTCCGGCCCGAACGGGTGGATCCCAGCACCCGCGCGTGGCGGCGGCACCTCCTGCACAACGCCGCCAACCTCTACCACGTGCAGCGGCGGCTCGGGGTGACGTTCGAGCAGCCGCGGCTCTACCGCGTAGCGTGGGTGGGCGGATGCGTCCTGTACGACCGCGCCAAGCTCGAGACCGTCGGCGGCTTCTCGTTCTGGAGGGAGCTGCCGAGGCATCACGCGGGGGAGGACGTGCTGGCCCAGATGCGCGTGATGGAGCGGTACGGCGGCTGCGGGCTGATGCCCTCGGGCGTCTACCACCAGGAGCTTCCCACGACGATCCCCAGGCGCGACGTCGACGCGCCGCACGCGCTGGGCCTGGAGGCCTGAGCGCTACAGATGCTCCGATACGTTCAGGTCGAGGCTGTCCGGATGCACGACCTCCACGATCGTGCGGTCCTCCTCGGCGAGCTCGACCTCGGGCGGCTCGGCAAGCTGCGCTCCGTCGGGGTCGAACAGGAGCCGGACCCTCGGGTTGAGCGGATCGGGCCCGGCTCCGCACACGACGCCGGCCGAGTGATCGGATAGGCGCACCAGGCACCCCACGGGGAAGATCCCCAGCGCCCGGACGAACAGGCGCGCGAAGAGCGAGTCCACGGTGTGCCCCGCTTCCGCGATGAGCTGCATGACCGCACGGTCCGGCGTCACGGCCTCCGTGCCTCCGTTCGGCTTCGTGAGGTGCTCGTAGCGGTCGGCGACGGCGACCATGCGGCTGAAGGGGTGCGGGACGTAGCCGGCCCCGCGATCCGGCCAGCCGGAGCCGTCGGGAGCCATGTGGTGCTCGTAGGCCACGAGCATCGGCGCCTTGTCCTCCTCGGGCATGCGCGCGAGGACCTCCGCGCCGACGCCGGGGTGCAGCAGCCGGCTCCGGGCGGCCTGCTCGGGGTCGGTGCGGTCGAAGGCCGCCTTGCCGATGTCGTGCAGCAGCGCGCTGATCCCCAGCGAGGTCAGCCCCTCGTCGGGAAGGCCCAGGGCGCCGCCCAGCGTGAGGGCGTAGATCATCACGTTCACCGAGTGGAAGAGATCGGTCTCGCCGTGCCCGTTCATCGTCGCGAGGGCGAGGACGGCGGCCTCGTCCTCGGAAAGCCTCCCGAGGATGTTCGAGACGAGCATGCCGGCATTGGCGAGGTCGGGCGAGGCTCCCCGGCCGAGCTCGGCGGAGACCGTGCGCAGGACGCCGACGAGCTGCCGGTAGAGGGCCCGGTCCTGCCGGCGCAGCCGGTCGCGCTCCTCCCGCGCCTCGGCGTCCTCGTCCGCGAGCCTGGCCACGCTCACGTTCGCCGCGCCGCGCGAGGCCAGCTCGGCCTCCAGGTCCAGCTCGGGGGCGGGGCGCAGGGAGAGCACCTCGGTGAGCGCGAGCGCGTCGGGCTCGCCGAAGCCCGGGTGCAGGGTGAGGCTCTCGAGCTCGCGCGCCTCGAACGCCTCGGCCATGGAGGAGACCGCCGGGCCGTCGTCGGGCAGCACGACGCTCCGCACGTAGAGTCGGCCCTGGTGGAGGTTGAGCACGAACGGGCCCGAGGACGTCGCGTCGCGGACGACGCCGACGAGGCCGGCGGTCGCCTCGGCGAACTTGGGGTGCGACGGGGGGTACAGCTGCACGGCCCGCCTGGCGGCCGACAGGGCGGAGACGACCCGCACGGCGTGCTCGCTCACGCGGCACCTCCCGTCTTGGCCTGCAGCTCGATCGCCTGGGCGGCGAGCTGCCGGACCTCGGCGAAATGCCCGCGCTTGATGAGCGCCTTGCGCGACGCGAGCTTGCGCAGCGCCGAGGCGGCTTCCCCGCCGGGGATGCGCGCCAGCGCCGCGATCAGCTCCCGTGCGAGCAGGAAGTCCTTGCCGTCGACGTCGAGCGCGGCGAGGCGCGTCTCGAGCGAGCGGACCGCCGCCGCTCCGCCGCACTTGGCCAGCGAGCGGGCCGCGGCCATCGCGACTTCGAGGCTCGCGTCCGAGAGCATCTCGGCCAGCAGTCCCGCCGCGTCGGGTCCCGCTCCGGCCAGCCCGCCGGCTGCCTCGCGGCGCGACTGCTCGTCGGGGCGCCTCATGAGCGCGAGAAGCGCGTCGCGGGCCCGCCCGTCGGGCTCCTGCGCGAGGCGGCGGACGACCGGCCCCACCTGATACCACTGGGCACGCGGCGCGATCGCGACGAGCTGGTCCACGAGACGCCGGCCGATGAGCGTCTCGGCAGCGGCCAGCCCCTCCTCCTTGAGGCCCACGCCCTCCTCGCCGATCCGCTCCGCCGAGGCGTCGCCCCCGAGGCGGACGAGCTCAGCCGCGTCGGCGGCGAGCTCCGGCGAGGCGGCGACGGTCTCGAGCAGACCGCGCATCGCCGGGCCGGTGAACGCCTTGGCGATGGAGGCTCGCAGCCGCTCGTCCAGGCCGGGCCACGGCTGCACTTCGGCGGACTGGCGCTTGACCATCTCGCCGAGCACGCGCGAGGCGGTCCGGAGGTCCCCCTGTCCGAGCAGGGTCGGCACCGTGAGCGCGAGCGCGTCGGCCGCCCGGCAGAACAGCTCGAAATCGCGCTGCTGGTCGAGGAGGGTCAGCATCGTGGTGACGGAGCGTCTCGTGACCTCTCGGCCGTCCGCGGCCTCGCCCCGGACGCGGCCCAGCTCCTCGGATGCCACGTCCGCGCGACGGATGGTCTCGCGGTACGCTTCCGCGTCCGCCAGCGGCGGCTCGGGCGTCTGGTCGGTCCGCACCTGCACCATATGCTCCAGGAAGGCGGCCTCCTTGCCCCCGCGGCCGTAGGCCTCCAGCGCCTGCTGGACCTCGGCGAAGACCGATCGCATCCGGTCGGCGAGCGGCAAGCGGGTCAACGCGCTGGACAGCGAGAGCATGTTCTGGCCGAAGAGGCCGGAGCACAGCGCCCCGGCGATCTCCTCCGTGCCGACGAGGCCGAACGCGCGCTCGGCGAGCCGGCGCACCACGCCCTCCCCCATGGCGACGCCGAGCAGCGCGTCCTTGCCTTCGGCGTCCAGCTTCGAGAAGGCGCGCGCCAGGGCCTCGGGCAGCGCTCCGCTCTCCCCGCCGGCCGTCTCGTACAGCTCGGCGAGCCCCTCCGCGAGCGCCGCGGGGTCGCCCTTCGCGGCCGCGGAGATCCACGCCGTCAGCTTGTCGGGGTCCGAGGCGAGCTGCCGGAGGAACTCGTCCACGTCCCCGACCTCCTCGGGCGAGACGTCCTCGGCGACGGTGAGGGCGACGTCGGTGACGCGCACGCCCTCCACGCCCTCGGCCGTCATCACCGCGGCCAGCCCGCCCTCCGCGCGCAGCTCCTCGGGGGCCCGCGTCACGGCGGTGAGGAAGGCGAGCAGCTCCTCGGTGCTGCAGCCGGGCAGGAAGTCGATCTCGGCGATGCCGTGTGAGCGGAGCAGGTCGGCGAAGTCGGCCGTCCCCGTGGAGCCCGGCGCCACGGCCTCGCCCGCGCGGGTGAGGCCGTCGCGGGCCACCGCGAGCGAGAGCACCGGCTCTCCGGCGAGGAACGCCGCCAGCGCGGTCGCGGCGCCCTCGGCCGACTGGCGCGGCATCGGGCTCGACGGGGGGTAGAGGCGCAATGTCTTGGCGGCCGTCGCCACGGTCCTGACGATCGCCTCCAGCCCGCGCGCGGCGTCGAAGTCCGTCATGTCCCTCCCAACGGGCGCGCCAGGGCGAGGCGCGTGGACGCTCCGAATAGGTGTATCGGCCGCCCCGGCCGTGGGGCTGAAGCCCTACCTGCGGTTCGGAGGGCGCGCGCCGCCACGGGTTACGCGTCGCGCGTACTGGTAATCTAGTGGCATGAGCGCATACGTCGGCGAGGTCCTGCTCATCCTGGGCCTGATCGTTCTGAACGGCTACTTCGCGGCAGCGGAGATCGCGCTCATCAGCGCGCGGCGCGCGCAGCTGAAAGACGCCGCGTCCAAGGGCTCGCGCGGCGCGGGCGTCGCTCTGGGGCTGACCGAGGACCCGTCCAAGATGCTCGCGTCGATCCAGATCGGCATCACGCTGGTGGGCTTCCTGGCATCGGCGACCGCAGCGGTCAGCCTGGCGCGCCCGCTCGCCGGCCGGCTGCGGGCGCTGGGCATCCCGTACGTCAGCGACATCGCGGGCGGTCTGGCCGTCGTGCTGGTCACCCTGCTCATCTCGTACCTCACGCTCGTGCTCGGCGAGCTGGCGCCGAAGCGCCTCGGGCTCCAGAAGGCCGACGCCGTCGCGCAGCGCGTCGCCCGCTCCATCGACCTGGTCTCGCGCGTCGCGGCGCCCCTCACCTGGCTGCTGGCCCGCTCGACCGACGTCGTCGCGCGCCTCCTCGGCGTCACACCCGGGGAAGGCAGACCCGGCGTCTCCGAGGAGGAGATCAAGCTGCTCGTCACCGAGCAGGGCACGCTGCTCGAGGAAGAGAAGCGGATGATCCACGAGATCTTCGAGCTCGGCGACACCGTGGCGCGCGAGATCATGGTCCCGCGCGTCGACATGATGATGCTCGAGGACACGACCACCGTCGCCGAGGCGGTGGATGCCTTCCGCGCCTCGGGCTTCTCGCGGCTGCCCGTCTTCCACGAGGACCAGGACACCATCGTCGGCGTCGTGCTGCTGAAGGACCTCGTGGGACCGGTGGCGGCGGGCGAGATGGACGAGCCGGCCGCCTCGCACGTCCGGCCGCCGCTGTTCGTCCCCGAGACCAAGCGGATCCTCGAGCTCCTGTCCGACATGCAGACGCTGCGCAACCACATGGCCATCGTGGTCGACGAGTACGGCGGCACCGCGGGGCTGTTGACGATCGAGGACATCGTGGAGGAGGTCATCGGCGAGATCGCCGACGAGTTCGACATCGAGCGCCGCGTCATCACCCAGCTCGGCACCGAGGAATGGGTGATCGACGCGCGCCTGTCCGTGGAGGAGGCCGGCGAGAGCCTCGGACTGCCGGTGCCGGAGTCCGAGGAGTACGAGACGGTCGCCGGTTGGGTGCTCGCCGAGCTCGGTCACATCCCGGTGCCCGGGGAGTCCGTCCGTGCCGGCGACTTCCTCTTCGAGGTGCAGTCCGTCCGGAGGCGGCGCATCTCGCGGCTGCGCGTGCGACGGGTAGGACCGGAGCCGCCTCCGCGCCGGGGGGGCGGCGCCGAGGCGCCCTCGCCCGGCTAGGGGCGCTGCGGACGGGGCGGACCGGCCGCCGGGGCCCGGCAGCCGGGGAAGATACGAGGAGGACGCGCATGGATCGGACGCTTTACCGGAGCCGCGGCGACAGGGTGATCGCCGGGGTGGCGGGCGGCCTCGGCGAGTACCTGGGGGTGGACCCGGTGCTGATCCGCGTCGGCATCGTCCTGCTGGCGCTGGTCGGCAACCTCGCCGTGGTCGCGGCGTACATCGTCATGGCCATCGTGGTGCCCGAGGAGCCCGCCGCAGGCGAGCGCCCCGCGGGCGCGGAGACGGAGGTCCGCATGGCCGAGGAGAGGATGGGCCCGGGCGACATGCCCGAGCCGGGCGACTTCGGGCGGCCGCCGGCCCCCGACCCGTTCAAGAGCGCGCCCCCGCCGGCGCCGCCACCCCGCGGCTCGCAGGGACCGCAGCCGGAAGGCCCAACGAGACGGGGAGGGACCACGGCCGGCCTCGTGCTCATCGCGCTGGGCGTCGTCTTCCTGCTCCAGCGCTTCATCGGCTTCGACATCCTCGGGCTGTGGCCGCTCATCCTGATAGCCGCCGGCATCTGGATCATGTTCCGGCGGAGGAGGTAGCGGCCGTGGAGCCGAGGGTCAAGCAGGTCTTCGACGGCCTCTCGCTGGTGGCGGTGGGCCTCGTCTTCCTCGCCAACACCACCGGCGCCCTGCCGTGGTCGGTGTGGCTGAACATCATCTCGCTCTGGCCGCTGCTGCTGGTGGCAGCGGGGATCGACCTCGTCGGCAAGAGCCTCGGCAGCACGTGGGTGCGGGTGCTCTCCAGCGTGGTGTTCATCGGCGGGCTGGCCTACGCGGTCTTCCTCATGCCCGCCGACGGCTGGCCCGGCACCTTCGGGGTCGACCTCGCCGGGCGCGAGGCGGTCGAGTCCTCCGGCTCGGCGGGCACGGCCGAAGGGCTCGTCTCGGCCGAGGCGCGCGTCGAGGCGCCGGTCGGCCGTTTCACGATCGGCTCCGGCCGCGCCGGCCGGCTGGTCTCCTGGGACGGGCGCTCGCCGTACGGCGAGACCACGGTGGATGTCTCCGAGGAGGGCTCGAGCGCGGTGGTGACCGTGCGCGCGGCGAGGGGGCCGAGGGTCTTCCTCGGCCCCGGCAGGGGGGCGCGGTTCGACCTGCTGCTCAGCGAGGAGGTCACCTGGACGGTGAAGGTCGATGCGGGGGTCGGCGAGCTGGAGGCCGACCTGTCGGACCTCGCCCTCGAGGGGTTCGAGGTCGAATCGGGCGTCGGCAACGGCACGATCACGCTCGGCGAGCCGGTGGCGCGCGGCTCGCGCGTGAGGGCGGGGTCGGGCATCGCGTCGCTGACCCTGCGAGTCCCGAGAGGAGCCGAGGGACGCGTGCGGATCAGCAGCGGTATCGGCAGCAGGGACCTGCCCGGGCGCTTCGAGCGGGCCGGCGACGGGACGTGGGCGACTCCCGGTTACGACGGGGCCGTGCGTTCGTGGGACATCGTGGTGGAGTCGGGCATCGGGAGCCTGAGGGTCGAGACGTACTGAGGCCGCGACGCCCGCGGGCACGACTGAGGCCGCGACGGGCTCGGGCAGGCCGCGCGAGCGAGAGGAGGAGGCGTTGGGAGAGGAGCGCAAGACAGAGGACAAGGTGGGGCTCATCGTCGGGCTGGTGCTCGTGGCGCTGGGGCTGGCGGCGCTGACGAACGTCACGTTCCTGCCTTGGCTCGGGCCGATGCGCCGCGTATGGAGCGTCGGCCGCGAGATCTCCGGGCCGATCGCCCTGATCATCCTGGGCGCGGCCATCCTCTACTACTCCCGTCGCGGCGGCTTTCGCGCGCCTGCCCGGGGGCAGCGGCTCTACCGCTCCCGCGACCAGAAGATGGTCGCGGGAGTCATGGGCGGCCTCGCATCCTACCTCGGCACGGACCCCACGGTGTTGCGCCTCGTCACGGTGGCGGTCGCGATCTTCACGCCCCTGCCCGTCGTGCTGGCCTACATCGTGGCGGCGATCATCGTGCCGCTCGAACCGGAGGCCGGAGCGCCGCGGGCGCCCGCCGCGCCCCCGACACGCCCGCCGGGATAGGGCGGACGGAGGATGACCCGGATCACGCCGGCTCCTGCGACGCGCCCCGGCGACGTCGTCGACGGTCATGTCCACCTCTTCGCGCAGGGGCTCTTCGAGGAGTACGTCGAGAAGCACCCCGACGTGGACCCGCGCTTCACGCGTGCCGTGCGCGAGCGCAGGTTCGGGCGGCGCGGGGACAGTCTGCCCGGGCTCACGCCCGGGGAGATGGCCGAGGACTTCGTCCGGCGGCTGTCCGGCGCGGGCGTCGCCAAGGCCGTGGTCGTGTCCGTCGTGCCGGACTCGCAGTGGACGCGCGACTTCCTCGTCGCGGCGCGCGGCCACGTGCACGCGCTGGCCAACCTCGACCCCCGCTCGCCGGAGGCCCCTGGGCTGCTGGAGCGCGAGACGGCGGCCGGTTTCCGCGGCGTCAAGCTGCTGCCCGTCAACCGCTGCTACCACCTGTCCGACCCCGCGTGCCGCCCGTTCTTCGAGCGAGCCGCCGAGCTGGGAGCCGCCGTCACGATCCACTACGGCGTGACCGTCGACCCCAGCGGCGACCTTCGCTACGCCAGTCCGCTGGACCTCTCGCCGGTAGCGCGCGACTTCCCCGAGATCACGTTCGTGATCGCGCACTTCGGCGCGGGCTGGCTGGACGACGTTCTCCGGCTGGCCTACCAGTGCCGCAACGTCTGCGTGGACTCCTCGGGCACGAACAACTGGATGGACTTCGTCCCGGAGGAGCTGACGCTGGCGGACGTCTTCCGCCGCACGCTCACGGCCCTCGGTCCGGAGCGCGTGCTCTTCGGCACCGACTCGGGGACCATGCGGCCCTACCGCGCCTGGATCAAGCACCAGCAGGTCCGCACGCTGCAGGAGCTCGGCCTGCCGGCGCGCGGCCTGGACCTCGTGCTGCGGGGTAACGCCGTGCGCATCTTCCGCCTGGACGAGCCGCTCGTGCCGTAGGGGCGCGCGGCGGAGGGGTCGGCGGCGGGGATGGGTGGATGTCAGGTCTTGACATCCCCCCCCTGTTCATAGTGACCCTGGGGAAGGGATCGACGGGGGAGGGGACGATGAGGGGGAGGACTCTCGCAACATCCACGTTACGGTTCATGCTCTCGGCCGTTCTCGCGCTGGGGCCGGTGTTCGCGAACGCGGCACCGGCCCTTGCTTCTCGGGCCGAAAGCGGCGCCGGCGAAGGCGGTTCGAGCGCGGCAGCAGCGGAGCCTGAGGTCCTCCGCGAGCTCGTCGAGAACCGCACCGAGACCAGCCGCGAGTTCCTGCTCGACAACGGGATGATCCGCGCCGAGTACTTCGCGGCCCCCATCCACTACCGCAACCCCGCCACCGGCGAGTTCGAGCCGGTCGATGCGACGCTTGCCGGCGCCAGGGTCGCCGGGCGGCGCGTCGCGACGAACAAGGCGAACAGCTTCTCCGTCCAGCTGCCCGACGTGCTCACCGGCGATTGGGTGAGCATCGAGAAGGGGCGCGCGAAGGTGTCCCTGCGCCCGGCGCCGGCCGGCCGGGCGGGGGAGGCGGAACCGGCCACCGCCACAGTGGTCGCCCGCTCGACCGAAGCGACCGAGCGCGTCTATCCGAACGCCTTCGCGGGTGCGGATCTGGCCTACGAGTCGCGCGCCGACGGCCTCAAAGAGACGATCGTGGTGCACGAGCCCGACTCCGGCAGCGTCTTCGGCTTCGACCTGCGTCTCGAGGGACTCACGCCGCGCTCTGAGGCCGACGGCTCGATCTCGCTTCTCGCCTCTGCCGAGACGACGCCTGTCTTCACCATCCCGGCTCCCTACATGTACGACTCGTCCGAGACGACCGAGGGCGGGATGCCCGACTTCGGCCCGGTCCGCTACGAGCTCTCGGGCTCGGCACCTGTCTGGCAGCTCGATGTCGTCTGTGACAAGGAGTGGCTCTCCGCTCCAGAGCGCGTCTATCCGGTCATGATCGACCCCTCTGTCGTGACGGAGTCGGCAACACCGCTCGACACCTACGTGTCCAGCCGCGGCGGCTACCAGAACACCAACTACTCGAGCCACATCTACGTGTGGACGAACAACCACGACCCGGCCGAGTACTGGACCGAGTACGGGCTCGTGCAACCCGGCTCCACGCTGGTCTCTGACATGGCCGCAAAGAAGGCAGACGGCTACAAGGTGGTCGCCTCGCGCTTGAGGTACTTGGTCTACAGCGTCAAGGGGGCCGGCTATGTCCTCGCACGGCGATGCACCACGTCGGTCAACATCGGCACGGTGACGTGGAACACCCGCCCGAACTTCACGAACACCGGTGCGAGCCCGTACGAGTACTGCGGCACGGGCTGGAAGCAATTCGACGTAACGGAGATCGTTCGCTACTGGCAGGACAACTCCCTCTCCGCGAGCTACTGCACGGTCCACCTGGCGATAACGGACGGAGGTCACGTCTCCTTCCGCTCCGACAACTACAGCAGCGGTCGCCCCTCGTTCGCGATCGACTACGCGCCGACACCGGTCGTTACCCGTACCTCCCCCACGAGCGGGAACGTGACGAGCCTCCCGAAGGCACGCTGGACCTACTCAGAGGCCCAGGGCAACCCTCAAGTCGAATACCAGGTCGAAGTCGCGCTCTCTCCCGGCGGCGCCCCGGTCGCGACGACCTCCGGCACGGGCACGGCAACAGAGTGCAACCTGCCGACCCCATCGGGAGGCTGGGTGGTCGGCACGACCTACTACGTGCGCATGCGCGCCGCCAGCTCTCCGTCCACCCAGGTGCCGCGCCTGTGGTCGGCCTGGACGTCGGCCGGCGACTTCACGCCGGCGCTGCCGCCGCCGCCCACGGTGACGCGCACCTCGCCGACGAGCGGCGACGTGACTTCCCTGCCGAATGCGGCCTGGACGTACTCCAGCTCCCTGCCGCAACTGCAGTACCAGATCGAGGTTGCGCTCTCTCCCGGCGGCGCGCCGATCGCGACTAGCTCGGGCACAGGTACCGCCACTCAGTGCAATCTCCCTGCACCCCCTTCCGGCTGGGAGGTCGCCACCACCTACTACGCGCGGATGAGGGCGGCGGGCGATCACACCGGGACGTTCGCCACATCCCCGGTGTGGTCGTCCTGGACGTCCTGGGGCAGCTTCCGTCTCACACAGCCGGTCGTGACGCTCACCTCGCCAACCAGCGGTTCCGTCACGGCGCTGCCGGGCGCCAGCTGGACGTACTCCGGCCCGGATGCACAAGTCGCATACCAGGCCGAAGTCGCGCTCACGGCCGGCGGAACCCCGATTACAACGACTTCCGGCACGGGCACGGCAACAGAGTGCAGTCTGCCTACTCCCCCGGGCGGCTGGGTCTCCGGCACGACCTACCACGTCCGGGTCCGAGCCGGGAGCAGCCCCTTCGGGGCGACAGTGTGGAGCACGTGGTCCGCATCCGGGAGCTTCACGCCCACGCTCCCGTCGCCCCCCCCGGCGGTCCTGGCTACCGCAACGGCAGGGGATGACTGGTTCAGCGAAGCCGACACGAACGGCGACGGCCTCAACGACGTGAAGAACGACAGCGCCAGCGAAGGCAGGGGCCACGTCGATCTCGCCTGGGACCCGTGCGCCGGAGCGGATGGCTACAGCGTCTACCTCTTCGATGGCAACACATACCGAAAGGTCGGCGACACCGACTCTCAGTCCTGGTCGAGCGCCGGCGCGCACTTCTTCCCGACGGATACGCAGATCGCCGCTCTGGCCGACGGCACCACGGCGAACCCGTTCAGGAGCGGTGACGGCGTGGGCCTGCGCGACGATCCTCGGCCACTCTACGCCAAGACCGCGGGCGAGAGCATGGACGCGACAGCCGCCTACGCGTTTCGCGTCGTGCCCTACAACGAGTTCGGGGAAGCGGCTGTCGCGGGTGCGCCTGAGGCGCTCGTGCGTCTGGACGACCGCACGATCGGCGTGAACGACGAGCAGCGGCTCGTGACCGCCACGATGGTCGACGACATGCTCGGCCACCACGCCGAAGCGGTTCTCAACCGGGCGGCGGCGACCCTTTCGATCACGGACCTCTCGATCGCCTCCTGGGGTCCTCCCGCCGCACTCAGCCGCTTCTACGACTCGACCGCCCTTGCCGCGAGCACCTTCGGCCCCGGGTGGCGCTTCAACTTCGAGCAGGCCATCGAGACCTCGACGACGACCTTCGTCGACGAGCGCGGGGAGCGGCACCGGTTCTACCTGCGAGACGGCACCTACCACGGGCCCGACGGCTTCGTAGCCGACCTCACCCGCGAGTTCGTCGGGGCCGAGCTGGGCTACCGCCTCAGCTTCAAGGGTGGCGATTCGGTGCTCTTCGATGCCGCCGGGCGACTCGTGGCCGACTCCGACCACAACGGCAACACTGTCGTCTACGACAGATCAGTCTCAGGCGAGCTTTCCATCTGGGCAGCCAACGGCCAGCGGATCGTCGTGGTCTTCGACGGGGAGAGGATCGCTTCCGCCACCTACGCTACGTCCGATGGCACGCGCACCGTCACGTACTCCTACGCCCCGGCCACAGCGACCGCCCACTACTTCCCCGGCACCGAAGACGACCACGAGATCGTCTACACGTACGGATCGGGAGAAGGCGATGCAGGCCGGCTGCGACTCATCACCATGCCGGACTACGTCGGAGACGCGCAGCCGCACTTCGACTACTTCAACATCGGTCAGAGCCTGGCGGCCACCTGGGGGCTCGACTACTACTGGACGGGCCAGCTGCGCTCCTGGGTTCCGCCGAGCTACTACGGCTTCTTCTCGCCGGGGGCGGACGGCTGGGTCTCGTACTCGGGGCGGTCGGCCGTCTTCTACATCGACGGGCAGAACGGGGCCAACCCGCCAGAAGACGGCGCGCGCTACACCTGGAACCCGACCGGGACCGTGGCATCGCGCACGAACCCTGAGAACACCGGGACCTGGACGTATACCTACGATTCCTCCGGCAACGTCGTGGGTGAGCGCTGGCCGGAGGGCAACGTTCTCTCCCGCACCTACGATGCTCGGGGCAACGTGCTCGCCGAGACCGACGGGCAAGGCAGGACGACACGCTACGGCTACGAGAACGACCGCGTGGTCGAAGAGACCTCGCCGCGCGGCGCCAAGACCTACTACACGTACACATCCGGCAACCTCATTCGCGAAGAGCGCGTGCTCAACGCGGCCGGCGATCGTGCGGTCACGGAGTACAGCCACAACGCGTCGGGGACGGTGACCCAGCAGCGCGTCAAGATCGACCCGACCACCTGGGCGGTGACCGACTACTCCGACTTCGCCCTGAACGGGGAAGCGCAGACCACCACCCACCGAGACGTCGAGCTCTCTGTCGGCGGGCCGGTGACGGACCTGGTGAGCGCGAGGAGCTATGACGCGTTCGGCAACCAGCTCTCGGAGAAGGATGCCTCGGGGCGCTGGGTGACCAAGCGCAGCGTCTACACGATCTCCGGACGACTGCGCTCCTCGGAGGTCGTGACCGGCACGGTCATGCACCACTCCTACTATCGTGCGGGCTGGACGTACGAGACGAGCACGACCGCGGGGAGCGAGGTCGCGAACCGCACCTGGGCGGTACGCGACGCTAGGGGGCGGACCTTCTATCAGGGAGTCCTCGACGCGCAAGGCGACATCGGGCCCATGGAGCAGGTCGACACCTACCCCTCCGGGAATCCGTGGCGCATCACCTACTACCGTGACGACAGGGCCAGCTGGGAGGATGCCAACGAGCGCTTCACCTACGACTACTCGGGGCGCCTCACCTCCTCGCGCAGCCGCGACCTGGACCACATCGAGCAGAACAAGCTGCGGCTGACCTACGATGCCGAGGGCCGCGAGACACTGCGGATCGAGCCGGGGAACACCGTCGGCACATCCACGACCTACTCGCCGACCGGAGACGTGTTGCGCGTCGACGAGCCGGACGGGACGTGGGTGACGTATGCCTACGACGCAGACGGCAACCGGATCTCTGAGACGCGCCCTGCGGGCGACGGCGAGGTGACCAAGCGCTTCATCTACGACCTCGGCGGGCGCCTGGTCGAGTCGGTCGACGAGAAGGGCGCTGCCACGACGTACACGTACGACCTGGCGGGACACCAGGTCGCAGCGGGCATCGGCGGGGCAGGCGGCTCGACGCGTGTGCTCAACACAGCCGGCTGGGAGCTCTCGCGAACGGATGCCGACGGGCTCACCACGAAGACTGCCTATGACGGCGCGGGGCGTACGACGCGAACCGACGTCGCCGGCAAGGTGACGGAGTTCGACTATGACGGCGCCGGCCGCCTGACGACCCAGACGGGACCGGACGGGGCCGCCCATCACGACTACGACGCCTTCTTGCGGGCCACCCGCACGTGGCACACGCGAGGCCAGGAGATCATCAAGGACGTCCGCACGCGCTACGACGAGTACTCGCGGGTGCTCGAGACCTCCGAGACCGTAGGCGCCGTTGCCAAGCACCTGGTCTACCGCTCGGAGTCCTCCGGCAACACCGAGCGACTCCAGCACGCGAGCATCTCGTACTTCGGGGCGAGTAGTGAGATCGCCTACAGCACCCGCGGGCTCGAGGCGAACCGCCAGGTGAGTAGCGGGACTCTCGGCTTCACGTGCACCGTCGGCATCCGCGATGCGCAGGGCCGCCCGACACGAACGACGATCGCCGGCCTGCCGGCTGCCAGCACTGCCTACGACGCTGCGGGCAGGATGACCGCCCAGACCGGGCTGGGCTGGGCGGGTGCAGGGGCGCTCTACACGTACGGCGCGGCCGGGCGCAAGACCGCCGAGTCGCTTGTGCTCGCGTATCCCGACACCACCTTCACGGGCGCGTACGGCTACACCGGCGAGGGCCGGCTCAACTCGGCGACCATCGACGGGGCGACGACGACGTATGCGCATGACGCCTCCGGCTCGCTCTCTCAGTACCGAAGGGCCGGCGAGGCCACGACGACGCTTGCCTACGATGCGGCCGGCAGGCTCTCCCAGACGGGCACGACGACCTTCGGCTACGACCGGGCCACCGGTGTGAGGACATCCCAGCGCGCAAGCGGCGAGACGAGTGTGACCTTCACGTTCACGGGCGCAGATCGGCTTCGGCACTACAGCGACCCGAACCGCGCAATGGAGGCGACGTATGCCTACGACGCGCAAGGTCAGCGGATCTCGGCGGTCGTGACGGAAGGTAGCCTCACCACGACGCTTCGCTACACCTACGACGGCCTGTCGCTGCTGCGGCTCGACGCGGCGCGCTCGGACGAGAGCACGTACTCGCTGACCTACTTCTACGACGAGGCCGCCAGGCCGATCGCCGGCATCTACGAGGCCAGCGACGCCGCTCCCACGCTCTTCTACCTGATCACCACCGACCGAGGAGACGTCGTCGAGCTGCTCGATTCGAACGGAGCGCCCTTCGCGACGTACCGCTACGACGCTTGGGGCAACCCGATTGCGGCCGGGACGCGGACGCGCACGACCACTGAGATCACCTCGGCCGCACTTGCTGCCGCGATAGCGTTTCGGCAGGTCCTTCGCTACGCGGGCTACTGCTACGATGGCGGCACGGGGCTGTACTACCTCTCGGCCCGCTACTACGACCCGGCGACCTACCAGTTCCTGAGCAAGGACCCGGCGAAAGACGACGGCGAGGAGAGCGCCTACCAGTACTGCGGCGGGAATCCGGTAGGGGGGGTCGATCCCACTGGGTTGTACTCACAGAAGGGCTTCAGTTTCACGTCAACTGTGGGTGCTTGGCGCAAGTACTCCGGGCCACACGTTTACATGCGTATTACAAATGTGCGCACGTACGCTCGCGACTTCAGCGTTATGCTGGAGAAGAAGCGATGGTGGGGTGCCCAATCCATGGGTGGATTCAATCGTATACCTGCTGGTGGAGGCTCGAGGCACTATCTGCAGTGGAATAATGTTGGCGGTGGAACGTATCGCTTCCGGTATTCCACCAGCTGGGGTTACTATTACAATGGTGGTAAGAGTGTGGGCAAGTACTCAGTCAGAATGGATGTTGAGTTCGGTAGCAAACGGTGATTGCTCCTGACAGCGTCGTTGCACGGATGGAGAGCGCATGACACTCACACCTCCCTGGGAATCACCATTCCTCTATGCGCTGGTGTATTCTCCATTCCTTGTCCTAGGCCTGGCACGACGCCACGACTGGCGGTCATTCCTGCTGGGGCAGCTGCTCGTTGTCTACATACTGGTCCTCCTCGGCATCGTGTTCACGCCTCTTGCCCTAACCGCACATAGCCTGTTCCAAGGAGAGCCGACAGACCCGAACTTGATTCCGCTGCACACGATAGCGGCTCTCCTTCAGGACCTACCTCCGTCCGCGCCATCGCTTACGCTTCTTGCGAAGAAGCTGCTGCTGTTCTTCCCGTTGGGATTGCTGCTACCAGCTACTTCGCGTGATAGTGTCACGTGGCCGCGTGTCTTGACCATCGGTGCCGCATGCGTGATAGGAGCAGAAGTGACGCAGTACGTCTTGCTGATTGGTGGGCGAACGTATGGGAAGGGTGCTGACGTTGACGATGTTGTGCTCGGACTCGCCGGCATCGCGCTCGGCTTTGTGGTGTGGTTGAGGCTGGGTCCTTTGCGAGCTGGAGGGAATGAGCCGACTAGCTAGACCTCGGAGACTGTCGGGGTGGTGAGCAAGCACCTGGTCTTCCGTTCGGAGACTGCAGGAAACACGGAGCGACTCCAGCAGGCCAACATCTCCTACTTCGGCACCTCAAGCCAGATCGACTACGACGTCCGCAATCTTGAGACGAGCAGGCAGGTAAGCGCAGGGACGCTGGGCTTCAGTAGGGTCACGGGCAGCCGTGACGCGCAAGGCCGACCGCTCAGCACCACCATCTCACGGCTTCCCAGCGCCGGCACGACCTACGACGCGGCCGGACGGATGGCCACGCAGACAGGTCTCGGGTGGTCAGGCGATGGTGCGCTCTACACGTACGGGGACTCGGGGAACAAGACGGCCGAGTCACTGCCCCTGGCCTACCCGAGCAGCACGCTTGAGGGCACCTACACCTACACCGACGACGGA